>NZ_JBEOOQ010000016.1:0-92546 GCF_040309305.1 Pseudoalteromonas sp. RB2-MNA-CIBAN-0110
CTCCCTTTGATTATTGTAACCACTTTAATCATGGCACATAGATGCCGTATAGGGAGGAGACCATTACATCAGGTTAGTTAAAATAATAGATTGATAGCAAGGGCTATAAATACAATGCCGGTGATCCTATCAATCCAAAGTTGGCTATTTGGGTTACGTCTAAAAAACTGTGCAATTTTGTCGCCAAAATAAATATACGTGCAGTCAATCGGAAAAGCAAAAATAGGGTAAAGCAAGCCAAAAAAAGCGAGTTGAAAAGTAGCAGATGAAAGCGTTGGATCTACAAATTGCGGAATAAATGCAATAAAAAACAGCGCCACTTTAGGGTTTAGCACTTCAGTCATCATGGCTTGAAACATGACATTACTTTTTTTACTGGTACTTATATGCGGGTTATCGGTTTGCTTGTCATCAGATATAGGCTCTGGCTGCTTTAGCGTGCCTTTAATCATCATAAATCCCAAATAACATAAATATGCTGCGCCTACATATTGCACTGCGGCATAGGCACTTGGGGAAGCTTTTAG
Organism: Pseudoalteromonas sp. RB2-MNA-CIBAN-0110; assembly: GCF_040309305.1. Taxonomy (NCBI): domain Bacteria; kingdom Pseudomonadati; phylum Pseudomonadota; class Gammaproteobacteria; order Alteromonadales; family Pseudoalteromonadaceae; genus Pseudoalteromonas; species Pseudoalteromonas sp. RB2-MNA-CIBAN-0110. The sequence continues at coordinate 528 of NZ_JBEOOQ010000016.1, forward strand.
GACTGCGCTTAGGCCTACAACAGCAAATAGAGTATGAATAACCCCACCTAATGCAAAACCAAAAGCACTTTGCATACCGGCGCTTCGACCATTAGCAAATGTTTGTGCCATCAAAAATGCATTTGATGGCCCAGGTGCTACAGCCATTAAAAAGCTGGCTAATAAAAACGAGACTAAAAAATCAGGATTGATCATTGAGCGCTTTTAGTTGGGTGTAAAGTATGTGCTTTTTTGCTCATTAAAATAATCCAAAGCGGAACTAGTAATAATAAATGAAAAGCAATTAACCACGGTGTACTTAACCCTAAATATTGGGTTAAAACAACGAGTATACTCGCGCCACTCATTTGCATAGCACCAAGTAATGCCGAGGCTGTGCCTGCTTGTTTAGGAAAGCTCGACAGAGCCATACCTGCAGCTGAGCCTAAACTTAGAGCAAAGCCTAATGCTGCAATTAAAATAGGTAACATAAGCGCAAATGCCGTTTCTATACTGCTAAGGGCTAGCATTAAAACGCCTGAAAAAACCAGTACACTCACACCGACACGCAAAGCACGTTGGCTATTTCGTTTAATGTACGTTGGTAAAATAAAACTAGCGACAATACTTATTACGGCATTTAACGTAAACCAAAAAGTAAAGTCAGCCACGGTGCCGCCTAAATGCGTAATAAGCCAGCCTGGAGCTAGCGTCACATAAACTAATATGGCCGACATTGAGACCATGCAAATTAGGCTATTAAACAAAAATACCGGTGTTTTTATAATAGGTGTAAAGCGACGTAAATCTAAAATATGCCCCTGATAATGGCTATCAGCAGGACGAGTTTCTCTAAAAAAGAATAGCGTAACAACAAGGCCTACAATGGCAAACGCGGTTAAAAACATAAAGTTCATACGCCAGCCAAATTGTACGGTAAGCCAAGCCCCTAAAATAGGTGCCATTGCCGGAATAAAGCACACAATCCCGTTAAGGTAAGTGATCATTTGTCCACTTCGTTCACTACCATATTTGTCACGCACTATCGCAAATGCGACAACAAATGTGGCACAGGCTCCAAAACCTTGAAGAGCACGTGCAATCATCAATACTTCAAAAGAAGGCGAGTAATAGGCAAGTAATGCTGAGCCTGCATATAAACTTATACCCACTATAGCCACTGGCTTTCGGCCAAACCTATCGGCCAAAGGCCCCGCAATTAATTGGCCTAAACCTACTGTTAGCATAAAAATAGCAACGGTTTGCTGAACTTGTTGTTCTGTAACTGCAAATTGTTCTGCAATAGTAGGAAAAGCGGGTAAGTAAATATCGATTGCCATAGGGCAAAATATAACGAGTAACGCTAGGATAAGTAACAAAGTCATATTAGGTTTAGCGGGCTGTGTTTGCATTGAGTCTCCTTTTGCCGAGTATTTTAGGTGGGCACTCGTAAAAAAGAAAGGGCTTATGACCCCTGCATAGGTTGTCATTTTTATTTTTTGATTGGATTAAGCTAAAAAGGCAGCGTAAATGCACTTTTTAAAACTGGTCTGATGTGTTAATTTGAAAAAAGTAACTGTTGATGGAAAATAATAATGAGTAATAAATCTGCACTTGTACAAACATGGCATAAATTTAAACGCCTACCTTTTGGGAATTGGCTTTTTACTAAAGCTGTTTGCTTTAAAGCGCCATATTTTGGTTCGATGAAACCTTACGTACTCGATTTGAGAGAGGGCCATTGTAGTGCGGTGGTTAAAAATCGTCGCAGCGTTCATAATCATATTGGAACTATTCATGCTATTGCGCAGTGTAATTTAGCTGAATTGTGTGCAGGTGTAATGGTTGATGCAACAGTGCCAGTTAAAACGCATCGTTGGATCCCAAAAGGGATGACAGTTAGGTATTTGGCTAAAGTAGATACAGATGTACGAGCAGTCGCTGAAATTGATTTACCACACAAGTGGATTGATAAAGAAGACTTAGTAGTACCGGTTAAACTGTATAATACCCGCAATGAGCTTGTTTTCACTGCAGATATTACTATGTATATTACTGAGAAAAAGTAACTTACGTAAAGCTGATTTGACTTAGCTTTTATCAGCGGCTTGTTTATTTACAAATGATAAGTCGCTGCCATCTTCTTTCAATAATGCTTTAACTTCTTTTGCGGGTTTAAGCTCTTTCGAAATTAGTTCAGGCTCTTCTTTTTCAAAGCGTTGCTTTAAACTGCCTTCAATTACTGCGCCTGCATCAATACTCAATGTATCGTGAAATACATCGCCATGAACATGAGCGCCACTTTGTACTTTTACTTCACTGGCATTAATTGAGCCAATAACTTTACCTTTAACAATAACGCTTTTAGCTTCAACAATACCTTCAACAACACCCGTTGAGCCAATAACTAAATGCTCCACTTTTATATCGCCATCAATACGGCCATCAAGCTGTACTTCACCTTGGCTAACTAAAGTGCCTGTAAGGCGTACGTCTTCAGAAATAATAGACGGCGTGTGATTTACTCTTTTTAAATTAGAGCTAACTGTTTTTTGTTTTTTTCTACCAAACACGAGAAAGCGCCTTTGTTATTTTTAGAGGATTGACTTGTTTACCGTTAAGTAATACTTCGTAGTGTAAATGAGTACCTGTACTTCTGCCTGTGCTGCCCATTAAACCAATTACGTCATGTTTAGTGATTAACTGACCTTTTTTTACTTTAATTTTATTTAAGTGTCCAAATCGAGTCACTAAGCCATTTTTATGTTCAAGCTCAATAAAGTTACCATAACCACCATTGCGACCGGCACGAAGCACTACAGCGTCTGCTGGGGCAAATATCTCGGTTTTATGCCAACCTGCTAAATCAATTCCTTTATGAAAGGCATGATTACTATTCATTGGATCTTTTCTAAGACCAAAACTACTCGAAATATAATATTTAGCTTTAGCTAAGGGGAGGGTGTTTGGTAGTTCAGTTAAAAAGTTTTCTAAATTATTTAATGCTAATAACTTATCAACGATGGCTAAAAAGTGGCTTGGAATTTTTGTTTCGTTAAATGTATCAAGTGGGCCACCTTGTGCGGTTGTTTGGGCACTTAATATTAAGTGTTGCTCAAGCGCTGACTCAATTCCTGCGCCTTTAACCATAGCTAAAATAGCTTGGTGACGTTCACTAATTTGGTTATCTAAATAGGTAAAGCTTTGCTCATAATGATTATTTAAGTTGGCCACTCTTGTTGCGAATGTAATTGGAGCTATTAACTGCGCCTGCTTACTTTTTGGATTTTCATCGACTAATGGTTCGTGAAATTCATTGCTATTTTCGTTAAGAGGTACATCAAGTTCTGTATCAAGCTTAATAACATCTTTGCTAATCGAAGCGGGAAGGGATTCTATCATGCTTTGCAGTAGCGCCTGCTTTTGCTCAAGTATTGCAAGTTGCTCTAACTGCGTTGCTTGAAGGGCTTGTTGCTCACTGACTTTTTGTTGCCACAGCGTTTGCTCGGTTATTTGATTTTGTTCTATGTCAGATATTTTATTTGTTTGTGTATAAACACGAAAGCTCGAAATACTCAGCCAAATAAAAGTGGCTAAAATAAGCGATGCTACAAGAAGTTGAAACCAAGAGGCTAAAACAACATGCTTAACTTCGCCATTTTGACGAATAAGTAGCTGTCGAGCTGGGAAAAATTTATGATAAAAAGACTTTATAAATACTGACATGGCATATAAACACTGGCTATTAACCGAATTAAGATAGCAATTTGAGTTAAAAAAGCTAGAAAAAAATTGTAACTGTTCAAAAATTAATAAAAAAGGGCTGCTTTTAGTAAGCAGCCCTTTTAATAATTTTTTTAATACTCGTATTATTTTGTAGGTAGTACTGTGCTCTCTACAGAGCCAAAACCTATACGTGCATAGCCTTCTTTTTCACACCAACCGCGCATAATAACGTTATCGCCATCTTCTAAAAAGCTACGTTGTTCGCCATTGCTTAGCGTAATTTTTTCTTTACCGCCACGAGATAGTTCAAGTAAAGAACCCGCTTCTTCGTGCGTTGGACCTGACTGAGTGCCAGAACCTAACATGTCACCTGGCATAAAGTTACAGCCATTTACTGTGTGGTGAGTAACCATTTGTGCCACAGTCCAGTAAGAATGCTTAAAGCTAGATGTTGATACGCGCGTTGGGTTATGGCCTTCGCTACGCATTTTTTCCGTTTGGATTTTAACATCCATTTGAATATCAAAAGCACCTTGGTCGCGATTCGCTTTTGACTCTAAATAGTCCATAGGCTGTGGATCGTTTTCATCACGCGTCCAGCTTGTTCTATAAGGCGCTAGCGCTTCGGTTGTAACAATCCAAGGCGATACAGTTGAGGCAAAGTTTTTAGCTAAAAAAGGACCAAGCGGTTGGTATTCCCACGCTTGTAAATCGCGAGCTGACCAATCGTTAAATACACAAAAGCCAAATACGTGGTTTTCTGCATTTTCGATAGCGATTGCATCGCCCAGTGCATTGCCTTTACCTAAGTAAATACCCAGTTCTAGTTCGTAATCAAGACGTTTACAAGGACCGAATGACGGCACTTCTGCATCAGGCGCTTTAGTTTGGCCTTTAGGGCGATGAAATGTTTGCCCAGATACATCAATAGATGAAGAGCGACCATGATAACCAATGGGTACCCATTTATAGTTAGGTAGTAATGGGTTATCAGGGCGAAATAAACTACCCACAGCTGTAGCATGATAAATAGAAGTGTAAAAGTCGGTGTAATCACCGATACGACAAGGCAAAGAAAACTCTATGTCAGATTGTGCTACAAGCGTATCGCTAAGCGCTTGTTGGTGCTCAGAACCTGCTCGTAGTGCTTTTGAAAGCGCTAATCGCAGTGCTGACCAATATTGCCCCCCTAAACCCATAAATGTATTTAGAGTTGCTTCACTTGCTGCATCAGCGGCTGTTTTAGCGTCACCTGTTAAAACATTTAATTTACTCAGTTTTGCTAAATCAATTACTTGGTCACCAATTGCAACACCACCACGAAAGGCCTCATCAGACCCTTTACGGCGAAACTCTGCAAACGGTAAGTTTTGAATAGGGAAGTCGCAATTATCAACATTAGCTGATTCTACCCAGCTGGTTAAATTAATATCGTGGGTTTCGTTAATTAGGCTCATTACATTTCCTTTGGATTTTACTGTATGGCGACAAGGTATAGTTTATTTAATCATACTTGTACTTGGCGCCATACTTTTTAAATATTAAAACGACAAAAAGCAGCGAAGTTCGCTGCTTTTAATTTACTCAAATATTTTATAAAACGCCGCGACGCTCTTGGTCGCGTTCGATTGATTCAAATAATGCTTGGAAGTTACCTTCACCAAAGCCACCATCATCAACGCGTTGGATCATTTCTATAAAGATTGGACCAAATAAGTTTTTAGAGAAAATTTGTAATAAGTAACAATTTTCACTTTGGCTATCTACGAGTATCTGGTGCTTACGAATTTTTTCTTTATCTTCTGCAACCCAAGGTACACGGTCAAAAATAGTGTCGTAGTACTCTGGAATAATATCCAAAGTAGCGATTGTTGATTTATCAAGCTTATCAAGAGAGCTTACTAAATCATCTGTTAAAAACGCTAAATGCTGAACGCCAGGGCCGTTGTACTCACCAAGGTATTCATCAATTTGGTTGTTATCGTTACCTTTACCTTCGTTTATTGGAATAGAGAAGGTGCCACAAGGGGACTTAAGTGCATACGAAATAAGCGCCGTTTTTTGACCTTTAATGTCAAAGTAGCGTACTTCTGTAAAACCAAATACGTCTTTATAAAAGTTAGCCCATTTTTCCATGGTGCCTTTATAAACGTTATTGGTTAAATGATCGATTCGGATAAAGCCTTTATCTTCTACAACATTTTGCGTTTCTAAATCTTCAAAATCACTTTCGTAAATAGTGCCTTTGTCGCCAAAATTTTCAATAAAGTAAATTAGGCTGTCGCCAATGCCATAAATTGCAGGGTAAGGCATGTTTTTATGTGTTGAATCAGTGGCTGGTTTTGCACCACGCTCTACTGCAGTTTCAAATGCTTTTTGCGCATTCTCAACACGCCAACCCATTGAACAAATAGCAGGGCCATGGCTTTTAGCAAATTCTGCAGAAAAACCTTCACGCTCGTTATTCAGTAAAAAATGAATATCGTTTTGGTTGTAATAAACAATGTCTTTACCTTTGAATTTTTTAAGCTTAGAGAAGCCAAAATCAGTAAATACTTTATCCATATAATCAGCATCAGGTGTTGCGTACTCGGTAAATTCAATACCGACTAAACCTAAATAGTTATTTACTTCACTCATTATTATTACTCCCGCAATTAAGCACTGCGATTATGTGTTGTTGTCATATTGCAGTAGATAATCAACCAGATTCTTGATTTGGGGAAGAGGGGGGCACTATTTAGTGTGTAGTGTATGTGTAAATTTTATAGGACGGTTATTATAAAGTTACGTGTTTGTAATACAGTTAAGTAAAATGAAGTTATATGGTATAGGATTGAATAGTGGTTTTTATTCTTAATGTGTTGTTTTTAAATAATAAAAAGGAGAGTTCACCTGCGTGAAGCCTCCTTTTAGAATGAACAAGCAAAAGCTTGGTTGTATTTAATTATTTACACTTTTAGAGTTGCCACCAAAGAACTTGTTACGTTGCTCAATCCATTGGTTTGTTTTTATCGCTGGCGCAGCTTGATAGTGACGTTCAATCGTTTGGTTTAACACTCGCGTCGGTTGCTCAAAGGACAACTTTTGTTGTGCGCCGCCCATACTTTTAATTTCGCCACGGGTCATAGCACGGCCCGCATAGAGTAAGGCATTTAAATAACCAGGGACTGTTTCGTAGCCATTATCAGTAAATAAGAGCACTGCTTTGTTGAGAGCCCAACGTTGGTCTATTTCTCCAAATTCTTTTACACCCGTTAATTCACCATCAATATATACTTCAAATACACCATTTATTGGTGCTGTGTAAAACACAAACGCTACACGATGCCATGTTTCTGGTTTAGTATCACCAAAATATCCACTTTTAAACGTCGCTTCACCATAACCGCCACTGGGATCAATAAATATATCTGCATCGTTTTCTAAATAATCTACTGTTTCAGTTTGCATTATCGCACGATAAGAATCGCTATCTTCTGATGGCCAATATAAATCCATTATTAGAGTGTAGTCAGATACCATACCGTCATTAGCATAATCACCATTTGCTTGTGTGTTTAATTCAATTTTTAAACCCTCTGTAGGTGAGTGATCAGTAAAAGCCATTACACCAGAAGGACCATCAGTTAAATCCCCAATATTAAGATCAGTGGTTGTCTCATAGCGGGTGTCTTCGGGGCCCCAACCGTCATTTTCTGGGTCAAAGTAGTTTAAAACCGATGGACCAAAGTCTGGGGTCAGTGGGTTTGTTGGATCGTCAAAGTTCCAAATTGTTATATTTGCAACATCTTGGCAAGCATTAAGCTGTGTGTCTGTATCAAGGTGAAGACATTGAGTTGTTCTAAAGCGCGCGTATTGATCAAGTAGCCACCATGCTTCGGCAATTGGCTTTACATCATTAAAAGTAACACTGCTAAAAAATAAATCTGGATTAAGTGCCGCACCTTTAAATAAAGCGACATTATAATTTGTTGTTACTTGAATATCTTCTGGCTTTAACGCAAACCAATCGGGTTGGCTGGCAATCATTGTGTTTAAATCAGTCCCTGTAACAGTTACTTGATACAGTGAATTAAAGCCAGGTGTGTTTGAAGGCTGTCTTTCAACATAAAATGCTTTGTGAAAATCTTCTTGTGTAACAGTGCCTGGCGTCCATCTTTTTTGTACAAGTTCAGGGTTTAGCAGCGCTGCGTTAATTGAGCTTGAATGTTTAGTTGCAAGTGCTGTTATTTCTGCAACTTCAAAGCTACTTGGGTAGTTTTCTGAAATGGCAATTTCTGTATCAGCATCGGGTGCATATCGGCCCATTATTTCATCGATAGCTAGCTTGGTTTCTTCGTCAGGTTCTATAGATGTTCGCGTATCTACATGTTGATAATCGTAACGACTTAGTGCTTTATTTGCAGTATTAAATACTAAATTTAAATCGGTGACTCCGCGAGCATAAAATTCTGGTTGAATGACTAAAGCATTATTTTCAAGCTCTATAAAGTCTTCACCACCATGAGTATGCCCACCAAGCACTAAATCTATACCGGGCACATTGGTTGCTATCTCAACGTCAGTTCCTTTACCTAAGTGGCTTAGCATTATCATGTAATCAACATCACCGCTGTATTGGCTTACAATACTTTGTGCGATTTGTTGCCACTTCCAACTCATTTTAAATTGTTTTATAAAGTCAGGGATAGGGTCATCTTCAATTGGCTCGTCAAGTTCATCCCATGGTACTGACGTCATCCCAAACACACCCAATGTTATGCAGCCAACCTGTACTTTAGCAAAGTCCACACCGCCAAAGCTCTTATTTTGCTCTCCCTCAAAGCGGGTATTACTGGCGAGTACAATGGCATTATCGTCTTGGGAAAACTCAAGCAGCTTTTCAGGACCCCATGCATAGTCATGATTCCCTAAAACACGTAAATCAAAAGCCATTAGCTTTACGGTTTCATCAGAGGCTAAGCCTTGTGATATTTGCTCTGCAACGGTCCCTTTTTCATAATCATCGCCACCATCGGTAAATAATGTATGGGGTGATTCGCTTAGCGCTTTTTTATAATAAGCCTTGATACGACTAAAATACTGTTCCTGATACCCAAAACGAGCATGCATGTCGGCAACGTGAACAAATCGTATAGATTGCTCTGTTGCATTTGCATCACATGTAGGGCCAATATCAGAAAATGCCACCGTACGTTGCATTTCTATTGCATAGCTACCTAGTTGGTCTACTTGTGCGCTAACAAAGCCTTGCGATACTGTTGAATTAGTAATACTTGACCAAGAATCTCCGCTCAAACGAGCAATAGTTAACTGGCCTCCTAATACATAGTCGTCAGGTATTTTTATAGTGATTGTCATTGGGCTAGAAAGTTGAAGTGTATTCGGGGTAAGCGTATGTATATCTGAAATGATATTTTTTGCTTGATTATTCTCATCAAGGATTAATTTTTCGTAGGTTATTTCAGTATCGCTAGCCACTATTTCCCCAGGGGCATTGATAGTAAAGTTACCTTCATCTAATGACGTTTGTAAGCCATTAGCATTGGTAATAATTAAGCCACTAGGCTCAGGCTCTACAGGATCATTTGGATTTACTGTAACTTGATCTTCGGCTCCACCACAGGCAGATAAAAAAATAAGGAGAAATGCTATTAGAGTGGCACGTAATAATCTTAATGAATGCATATACTGCTGTCCCTGAGTCTATTCAATAATCAATCAGGATATAATATCAGTTAACGGGGGCAGGGCAAAGTTGAATAAAAAATTCCCCCATAGACGCTATGGAGGAATGTATCGGTTATGTTGTTATATTAAAAATAAACAACAATTAAGAGACTTTCTCTTCTAACCCTTGTTTTTCCCATACTTTAGCTTTAAAGGTCATTAGTACTAAAACAACACCAACACCAATGCTAAATAATGCAATTTGTAAGTATAAGTTAGGAATTTCAGAAACATTGTTCGGATCGAAATTACCAGCAAGTAAACCTGCAATAATATTACCGATTGAGTAAGTTAATACAAATACACCCATCATTTGACCAGTGTAACGTTTAGGCGATAACTTACTTACAGCACTTAATGCTACAGGGCTTAAACAAAGCTCACCCACAGTATGTAAAAAGTACGTAGTAACAAGCCAGTAAGGCGCTACTTTTAAGCCTTCAGCTGCGTAATGAGCCGCCATAAACATAACTAAAAAGCCTGATGCCATGATAATTAAACCAATTGCACACTTAACGCTATAGCTAGGTGATACTAAGCTTTTAGATAAGTTAATCCAAAGCGCTGCAAAAAATGGTGATAAAGCAATAATAAACAGTGAGTTTAATGATTGAAACCACGTCGTAGGGATTTCAAACGTACCAATAAGGCGGTCGGTGTAATCGCGAGCAAATAAGTTTAATGACGAACCTGCTTGTTCAAAGCCAGACCAAAAACATGCAGATGCAATACAGACTAAAAATAGTGCCCACATTCTTTGTTTTTCGGCATCGGTTAATTTACCTGTAAAGTAAATAACACCAAAATAAACAAAAAAGATAATAGTAAATACAACAGCTACGTACCCTGCAACCACTGTTGGATTGATTACAATTGCGCCGGTCATTGCAGCCGTAGTAACTGCAGCCGCTGCAATTACAAACGCAGCAATACCAACCCATGCGCGAGAAGTGCCTTTAGGACCTAATGGATTTGCTGGTAAAGCGCTATGCTCTGGTAAGTTATTAAGTGAGCGCTTATATTGCACCAAACCAATAGCCATACCAACAGCTGCTGCACCAAACGCCCAGTGCCAACCTACGTTTTCCATAAAGTAACCACAAACGTAGTAACCAATTAAAGAACCTAAGTTAATACCCATGTAGTAAATAGCGTAACCGCCATCACGACGCTCATCAGCATCACTGTATAGTTGGCCTACCATTGCGCTGATATTTGGTTTTAGCAAACCAGTACCTGTCGCTACAAATATCAAGCCAATGAAGAAAGAATAATCATGTGGAATAGCCAAAATGATATGACCAATCATAATGATTATACCGCCATACCATACTGCTTTTTGACCACCAAACAATCTATCTGCTAGCCAGCCACCTGGTAAACCTAAAAAGTATACCGCACCTGTGTATAAACCATAAATTGCAGCAGCTGAGGCAACAGTAAAGGCTAAACCTTCTTCTTGTAAGCTTGCTGTCATGAATAATACGAGCATAGCTCGCATACCGTAATAACTCATTCGTTCCCACATTTCAGTGAAGAACAATGTTGAAAGTCCTTTAGGGTGGCCAAACCAGCCACTATCTGGAGCTGAACTCATATTTACTTCCTAACTTTAAGTATTGTTATGATGGCCTTATAATTTTTTGCTTTAGCTATTTTAGAATTTGTAATCACTAAAATGCTCGACCATCAGTATATTATTTGTAGCTAAGATAATGATTTGCTATATGGCAGTAACACCACAAGGTAAGAGATACACCCTTATCCTAGTTACAATTGCGCTCAAGTATACATATACCTTAGTGCTAGGGGAAGTGTTCGCGGTGTATCACCTTATGCCAAGTTAAAACTCAGCATAAGGAACAATAGGGGTGCCTGGAAACTCAAGTGTTCCGTACACAGGATTAAAGTAGTAACGTATATAAAGCTGACCAAAATTTGGTTCGTAAAAGTCAGAACGATCGATGGCTAAGTAACCACCAAAGAACCAATTCGGCGTTATTCTATACTCAAAACTACCTTCAAGATTATATGAAACACCAGAACTTGTTTCACCTTCAAATACAGGATCAACACCTGTTATTGACTCTCTATCATATGCAGCTATTTGCAAATCGCCATCATTAGGGAAGAAATCAATAGATTGAGTTTTTGTTTGCGAGTACGAAACACCTGTTTTTAATCGATAAACAAAATCATCGCCCCAACGCGCGTCATAAGTGAGTGGCACAGATAAACCTACATAGTTTTGTGGGCTGTAATAACCACCATGGCCCCATGTTTCTTCACTTAAATTATACTTGTATGCCCAATGTAATAAGCTAGCGCCTGCGGTAAATTCACGCTCTTGATTGCTAATTACACGGTAATAAGTACCGCCCATCATACGATAGCGTTGGTTGTCTTTTACATTTTGGCCTTTATATAGGGTAAAGTCGGCGCTTGACCAAAAACCCCATTTTCCGCCTAAGTCGTGTGATACATTAGCAGTTAGGCCTGTAGAGCGTACACCACCCCAAACTTCACCTGTTTTTACATCTTTAAGACCTGCATAAGAAAGTACCGAACTTGTAACTGGGCGTTTTTCAAGTTCTAGGCTGTATCCAAAATCGCCAAAACTGTCTGCGTAATTTACACCCCATACAATATCTTCAATTAAAAAGCCAAGTGGAGTTGTACCTACATCTACACGCCAGTTTTCGTTTTGCCAACCAATACCTACATCTACACCACTTTCCTGTGGTGTCACTTCATCGATTGAACAAGTGAAAATACATAAAGCACCTTGTCCATAGCGGCTGCCAGCAAATTGCTCATCAAAGCGCGTTGTTTGTGCGCTAATAGTAGTTGGGTCTACTTTAATAAACCCTTGGCCTTGCCAAAGCGGAAAGTAAGCTTCAATCGGGACTAAGCCCGCACCAAGTGTTGCTTCGCTTTCGGTGCTTGTTTGCCCACTAAAGTTAACACCAATAGCAATGTATGCTTGGTTTTTGTTTTGCTCGTTTATTAGCTCTCTTTTAGCACCGTTTACATACCATTCATCGTTTTCGTCTATTTTTGAAAGCGCTCCGTAAAGCTCTTTTTCATTTAATGTACGATTAGGAAATAGGGTTTGCGCGTACCAAGATTGTGCTTGTTCGGTTTCGTTGAATTTGCTGGCTACTTGAGCGCCTAGATAACGTAATTCTTGATCGTTGGGTGACTTTTCAACAAGTTGCTTAGCTAAATAAAGTGCATCCCCTGAGTAATTAAACTCATTGAGAGATGACATGATTTGGCGTTGCAAATAACCTTCTTGCGATGTGGTTTGCGTAATCGCTTTTTGCGTAACTTCTTTTGCTTGAAAGTCGTCCCCAAGTTCTATGTATGCATTAGCAATAGCGAGTAGTGCTTGAGGCTCTATGGTTTGTTTATTTTGTACTTTTTGCTGATACAAAATAACGGCCGCTTCGCGCTGTTCAAGTGCTAAATTTGCATTAATAAGGGCAGTAGTTGTTGCTGGAGTATTTTTATATTTTTGATCCAGCTGGTTAAGCTTAGCGATTAAATCACTACCATTGTAATACTGAGTAATATAGCTATTTTGTAGTTGTACATATTGAGTTGTTTCGTTTTCAGTTGCGCTCTCTGGTAATACGTACTTTTCAAACCATTGCTTCGTTTTATTTTCATCACCTTGCTCTAAAAGCCACTCACCATAAAGTGTATGCCAATAAGCAGAAAGAGAAGGCTCAGCTTCCAGTGCTTTGTTTATAAGTTTTATAGCGTGTTTTTTTTCATTAATTCGATACCAGCTTCGCGATAACTCTGCCTGCATAGCGGGTGTTAAATTTTGTGCCTCTAGGTTGCTTAAATGATAGATTGCAGTGGCTTTATCTTTAGCATCAAGGTGGCGCTCACTTTGTGTTAAAGACTCATTAAGTTGCAGCTGCTGTTCAAGCGCAATAATGTCTTTATCTCTGGATTTAAATGGAATGTACTGCAATGTTTTAATAGCACCTTGATAATCATCAAGGGATCGTAAAAAAAGCGCGTGGCTGTAACGAATCTGAGGGTTTAACGGAAATTGCCACAGCACATTATTAAATAAAGCGCGGGCCTCTTCTGTCAGCCCCTTTTGTTGGTATATAAAGGCTAAATCGTAGTATAACCAAGGCTGTTCTTGCGCTATTTCAATAGCGTCTTTTAATACTTTTTCGGCTTGCTCTAAATCTCCCGACTGTGCAAACGTATTTGCCTTTGCGCGGTACTGACTACTTAAAGATACAGAATAAGATTCTTTAATTAGTTTCTTTTGATTAAACGATAAGCTGTTATAAAAAGAGGTTAGGGCTTTTTCATTTTGCTCTAATTCAGCTATTTCAAGTAGGCCTATTAAAGCGCTGCTATTAAGTGGATCACTTCTTAAAACAATTTGATATGTAAGCGCAGCCTGTGAATATTGCCCTTGAGCAAATTGTAATAAACCTTTGTTATATATTACTGTATTAGTTTCTTGTTCTAAGGTGGCTGCTAAATCAAGCTTAAGCTTAGCCGTTTTAAATTCTTTATTATTAATGGCATTTTTAGCTTCGCGTATATAAAGCCAAAGCTTAGCTGTTTTTGCTAATTCTTGTAGTGTTTCACGTTCAGCGAACTCAGTTGTGTACTTTTGTGCACGAGTAAAATATTGATACGACTTTTGGTTTTCACCAAGGCGTAAATAGAGTGTGCCAAGGCTTCGCATTATAGCGCCGTCTTGCGGTCGGCCTCTTAAAGCTTTTAAAAGTAAAGGCTCTGCGGCAGCAAGTTTATTTTTCTCAAGTAATTTATCGCCTCTTACCCAAAGTTGATAGGCGGGGTCGGCAAGAAGTGTTTGACGTTTTTTATAATCTTTTAGAAAATCTTGGTATTGTAATTCACCTTTACTACTAAAAGGATAAAGAGTGAAATAGCGCTGATACTGCTCAACTGTATCATCCGTTAAGGGCATTTCTAGCAAAGCACTAAGCCAAATATATTCTACTTCATTAATAAAAGTAGGGCCTGCGCCATATTTACTTAAAATATCAATCGCTTTTTTATCTGTCAGATTACGTCTAAGTAGGTGACGGGCATAAGCAATTTCTATCTGCGCAATACTTGGGTAGCTTTGAGCTAATTTATTATAGCCTTTTTTAACACTTTCCCATTGGGAGCTATCTTGTCCATACCAGCTTAAATGCTCAAGCTCGTAATCTAATGTAGGATAGACGTTTTTAAAAATATTATTATAGATTTCGCGAGCTTGTTCATAACGACCCGCGCGAGCCAATAATTTAGCTTGCTGAATTGAAGATTTGTCTTTTCCTTCAGTACGCGAAAGGACTTTTAGCTTTTCAACGCACGGAGCTTGTTTGGTAAGCCCATTATCTATTTTACTTAGTAATTGGTTGGCTTTCGCTGATTCGCCATTGGCAAAATCATAACGCGCTACAGCGCACTGTGTTTCTATGCGGGCAGGGGCAATAGCGACTAGCTTTCGCAAGCTATCTTCAACTAGTTTTTTATTTTGCTGTGCTTCACCAATACCTATTTGGCTTAGTAACCAATCAACAGATTGCGTATCAATATCGTTGACTGTGTTAGCGCTTAATCCAGAGCTAAGCGCTAATGTGCAAGCGAGGGCAAACCTTAACGGCATTCAGTGCTCCATACCGGTTGTAGCGTCCCATCTGCTGTAATTGAAAAACGCTTATTTAAAGCACTTGTACCAAACAAGTTAAGTACGCTGTCGTAATAACGAGTCTGGGTAAATGATTTATCAATCATTAGTTTTTGCTGAATAGCCATTACTGTAGAATTATCGTTATTAGTTGCTAGTAAAGGTAATAAAGCTGAGTTAAAGCCTAGAGGGCCTCTTTTTTCAGATTTTCCTGATTTAGCAAAAGTATTTAAAGGCACGTAACCACGTTTATTAATTGTTTCTATAAAAGGGTTAAATTGCGCTAATAGCTCTTTTTTATAAGGTGCGTTGTCTGCCATCATACTTGCCCATAAATATACTCTAATAGCGTTGTAACTGCCCAAGTCGCTCGTTTTTTTATCGTAGTAAAAGCCGTTATTTGCATCAAACATTACCCAGTCAGGGCTAACACCTTGCTTTGCTGTATCTAAAATCAACTTTGCTGAGCCTTCGTGCAGTTGATGCCAAGGCGAGTGTGGATAAAGCTTTTTAAACTGCTGATAAATAAATAACGGTGAGTAGCTTGGGTTTAACTTAAAACGCTCATTATCAAATTCAAAACCAGTAGGGGCGGGTAGTAATGATAAACCTAGGCCCGAAATATAGGCGGTTTCTTCACGCATTATTCGCTGTGCAAGTACGGCTGCTAATATGCTGTAGCGGCGGTCATCCCAAAGAATAGCAGCTTGCGATAAACTGTATGCTATCCATAAGTCAGAATCAGACGCTGGATTTGAATCTAAAATTCCGCCAACATTTTGATTGTTAACACCCCATTGCCATGCCGGTAAACGAGTGCTTAAATCACCTTCTGATAAATGTTCTTGCGTCCAATCCAGGACTAGGTCAAACATTGCTTTGTCATTTGCTACGACAGCAAAAAATAAGGCATAAGACTGGCCTTCAGAGGTTGTGACTTTTTGCTCACTCCCCAAATCAATAACGCGGCCATCTTGGCTTATAAAGTTACTTTTAAACGTTTGCCATGCATCCCATGGTTGGCATTGCTCTATTTGTGCATTGGCATTAAAGGTAAATAATGCAATCACGGTAAAAAATACATTAATGAGTGACTTCATTACTTATCTCCTTCAGCTAAGCGCTTGTATGTTAATGCTTGTAGTAATCGCCATATAATAAATGAGATCAGCAGTAGTGTTAAAATAGACAATAGCGCCAGTACAAATGGGTGATCCGATAAATGGAACCAAATTAGGGTATGCACAGGAATGTGACCAACAAAATATTGCTCATCAGTTTTAATTGTTTTAATGCCTTGAGAATTTATGACCGCAGCACTGCCTTTAATTTGCGCAAGAGCTTCTGAACTCATTAACGCATCATCTAGTAGAGTAAAGGCTTTTTGTGATGTTGCACTAAGCGATACAATTGAACGCTCTGAATCAAACGGTGATTGAAAGCCAGTAATAACGGCCATATCACCACTACTTTTTATACTTACTTGGACTTTATCTGTTGTCTGCTCATCGTAAGCACCGTTGTATATGGCTTGTTTTATAGCGCGCTGATTATTATCAAGCAGGATATTAGTTTGCGCATCTTCATCTAAGTTATTAGCAATGCTATTAGGTTTTGCGATTACTAAGATGTCTTTATCATCTAAGTTGGCATCTTCATTTAAATGAGCAACACTTATTCTATGAGCTGGGTAGCCTGTAATAGCACCAAAGTGGCCTGTTAAATTAAACAATACAGATAGTGCTTTAGGTGATGGAACTTCATCTATCAATACTAAAGTTTGTTGTAAGTCTGCGTATTTTGTAAATGGGAATCCGCTGTTTGCAAATACATTTAAATCAGGCAGAGCCATGTAATGGTCAAACCCACTTACATCAATGTTAGAGTTTCCATCAATTACTCCGTATTCGCCACCAGGTGGAGCAACGGCACATTCGCCTTTTTTAAGTACTGCAAATCTAAAGTCAAAATTTAACTCATTTCGGCTGGCAAGATTAATACCGTCTAATGAAAAGTCTTCAGCGCTTTGCGTTGTGTCTGTATTAGCAATTAAAGGCAGCAACGTTTTAGCGGTAGTTAACGATGAGTCTTTTTTATCAAGTAAAAAACCACTTATAAATTCTTGGTTTATTAACATGTTTAAACGTGAATTTAATGTTTCGCTCTCTGGCGTATTACGGTATTGCAAAGTAATAGGAATACCTTTTTCACGCCAAGTAAATAAATCAGGTGCAAAACGAACATTTAATTTTATAGGGCCGTTGTTAAGACCCTCAGCTTGTAACTGAGTTGGGTAGTCAATAAGCTCGTCAAAGTGCACGGGACGATCGTTTCTTAGCCATCTCGGCGCATCATAAGCTTTACGCAGTGGGAGTTTGTTAATAGCCTCGATGCTTGCACTTCGGCCAGTCATAATTTTATGACCAAATACAAGACCAGTGACCGCTGTTTTTAAGTCTTTTTCGTCACGCCCCAAAATTAACAGCATTTTATTGTATCTGTGAATAGGGCTTGAAATTAGCTCGACGGTTGGCTTTTCAACATCTGGATAATCTTTTAAAAAATCAGGTTTTGAGTCATTAGTAATAAACACCACACTGTGCTGCTCTGGTGCTTTATTTAAAACTACTGGAAAGTTAGCGCCACGCCAGTCAGCTTGTGCGCCAAACCAACTAGATAAAGTGGCTGCAGCTTCTATTGCTTGTGTATTAGGTGTGCTTGCAAATACAAAAGGTAAGTTTAATTTGTTGTAATCTTTAGCATCAAAAAATGGTTCTGGTAAATATTCAAGGCGGCTATCAATTGCTAACTGTTTTTGATCAAGCGTGATATGGCTTGATTTGTTTATTTCAGTCCAAATTGAGCGGCTAAAGTAATCTTGGCATCGTAAGTCGTAGTAGCCAACTAGTTCAAAGCGAATTTGGTTGTAGTCTTGAATGTATTTAGCATTTAGGTCTAGGCTATGACTTACCGTATTTTTTACAATACTTAATTGCTCATTAATAGGTAAAACAGTAACTAAGTTATCGTTAAAATAAACTTTTAAATGCGATACATTAGCCAGCAATGAAGGTGAGTTGGTGTACGAAAAGTTAAGCTTTAGATTAGTGCTTAATTTATCAATTCTATTTGTGAAATCGACTCGAGAATTATTATTCACGCCGTCGAGTTTATAGTCGTTAAACCCTAACTTTTCAAAGCTAAGACGTAAACTAGAAACCTGAGCGCTCTCAGGGTAGCCATTTACAAACATAGTTTTGTCGTGCATAGGCTCGATAGCGAGCACTTGATATGCGCTACTAATAAGTAACAATGTTAGAAATGTATTTAGTAACTTTTTAATCATAATTATTATGCACTATCGGTTTTTTTGGAGTAAATGAATTTATGTAAATGACAGTATTAGTCATAAACTTAATTATAGGTTGTAACGCTCTTGGGGCATGAAATAATAAATTACTAAAGCCCCGTAAACTGGTTTTTTGCACTTCTTTGAAGCTATACGATGGACGGTCATGTCTAAAGTTATTTTGCCAATCTAGCCAAGCATCTGCTCTGGAGAAAGTACATTGTATAAAAGCTCTTTGCTTTTCGAGAGATAAATCTTTAAGTGTAAGGCCAATTTGTTTTTTACGGGTATTACATACATACGTTGTAAACGAAAATTGCTTGTTACCGCGACTCATTAATAATTCGATTTTATCGTTAACGCGGCATAAATGTGCGTGTTCAGTCTCTATACCTACACCGTTATCTGAATAATCCGTTATTTTTACTTTTAAAGTATGACCATTTGCTAAACGAACGCCGGCAGGAAAGTTTGCCTTTATACGATGCGAGTGCCTCACTTGGCGAGCCTCAGCAGCAACCGCAACCGCAGCACCCAAAATAATAATATTATAAAAAGCCCAACCCATACTTATTATAAGTACGCCAATCTGGCTTGAATCACCTAAAAACAGACGTAATACACCCACTATTATTCCAAGTAAGTTAATAAGTAAGAGAATTAAATACGGTTTAGAAATCCCCCAGTCGTAATGCTCTTCATCATTTAAACCGCCTTTTTCGGTTACGTTAAATTTACCTTTATTAGGATTAAATAAAGCAACGGTAGTTGGTTTTAGTATGTACCAAGCAAGTACTGACTCATACACTTCACCCCAGAAGGAATAACGGTATTTACCTTGAATACGTGAGTTAGTCGCTTTTATTTGAATTAGTGTCGGTACCACATAGATAAAAATAGCAATAAAAGGAGCATAAATTATGTAGGCATTAAAATATATTAGCGCCAAAGGAGCTGTTAAAAATACAATACGAGGAATACCCGAAAGGAAATGCAACATTGCGTTTATATAGCATAATCGTTGAGGGATGCTTAAACCTTTACCCATCAATGGGTTATCAAGCCTAAATATTTGCGCCATACCACGCGCCCAGCGAATACGTTGGCCTATATGCGCTGACAAGCTGTCGGTTGCAAGGCCTGCGGCTTGTGGAATGTTTATATATGCAGTTTTATAACCTGCGCGCTGCATACGAAGGGCCGTGTGAGCATCCTCAGTTACTGTTTCAAATGCAAAACCACCAATATTATCAAGCGCTTCTCGTTTTAATACGGCGCAAGAACCACAAAAGAAGGTTGCATCCCACATGTCGTTACCATCTTGAATCAATCCATAAAACAACATATTTTCGTTAGGGATTTGACTGTGGTTATTAAGATTTCGCTCAAATGGATCGGCAGAAAAAAAGTGATGCGGTGTTTGGACCAAACACACTTTACTGTCTTTTAAAAACTGTCCCATTGTCATTTGTAAGAACGAGCGAGCAGGAACGTGGTCACAATCAAAAATTGCGATATATTCGCCATCGGTATAACGCATAGCGCTATTCATATTACCGGCTTTAGCGTGATTGTTATCCGAACGCGCTAAATAACCCACTCCAATCTCGGCTGCAAAATCCTTAAACTCTGAGCGCTTACCATCATCTAATATATAAACATTTAGCTTGTCTGCAGGCCAATCGATACTTAAAGCAGCGAGAGTAGTGGGTCTTACAACGCTTAACGGCTCGTTATAAGTTGGAATATATACATCAACAGTTGGCCATAGGTCAGTGTCTTTAGGTAAAGGCACTGGTTTTCGCTCAAGCGGATTAACTGTTTGAAAAAAACCTAAAATCAGTACAAGCCATGCATATGTTTCAGCAAGTAGTAAGCCGCCACCTAGTGCAAGTGCAAGCGGATCATCCCAGTTTAAAGTCTCAGTGTAACGCCACCATAAGTAACGAGAAGAGGTAGTTACTGACAAGGTGATCATGACAATGGTTGCCATTTGGCCTTTTACTCGTTTAAGTGCATACGCAACTAATAAAATAAAGCTTATAAATACGGCTTGAGCTTCCAAGCTAAAAGGAATTGTAATGAATATTGCTAATAAAAATAAAATAAACGCGAGGATGACGTATTTAACTAATTTATTTTGCCATACACGCGCATCCGCCATGGTTTTAAACGCACTTTTTTTAGGGCCTTTTTTGTTTTTTGATAGTAGGCGTTTTAATAATTTACCTAACTTTAAATCAAACCAACGTAATTGCCTTAAAAGGTAGCTAACGCCATCATAGAAATAATTAACTGCATCTTCTTTTACTGAACTAGATTTAAGCTGGTTTTTAAAAAACACTAAAAAAACACTTTGAATAATAAAGCGTAATATATTTGAGTAAATATAGGTTCGGTAAGGCAACCTTAAATGAGGGTAGTAGTCATAAAGGGTAAACTCAAAGCTGATTTTATGCTGTTTAATGTTTATAAATAGCGAGCTTAAAAGCGTAATAAAAGGCATTAAGAAAGCTTCAATTACATTTACTTTATGTTGATTAAAGTAGCTATGAAACTTGAATAAAATGTACCGAACTAACTTATCAGTAAATAAAATGCTCAGCAGCAAGTATAAAGTGCTGTGAATAGGGCGCTGATAAAATAGTGTAATGCTCATTTTATAAGGCCGCTTTACTAACTAGCCAACCAGCTAGTGTTTCAAAGTCATCGTTTGCGACACTATATGGCGCGCAATTAAGTGCTACATTTCTGTATGCGGTTGACTCTTTAATAACTTCGTCACTATTAATAAAAAAGGGAGCCATAAGGGGAAGTGTCGATTGCCATAGGGAAAATAAGTCAAATTCTAGCGTTGATGCAGAGTTATAGCGGTTAACTAAAAAGTAATGTTTCCAATTGGTATCTGAATTTTTAAGTCTTTGCAGGCGCCTATAAATTAAGCTGTGACAAATAGCGTCGCAATTAACAAGTTCAATTACAATATCGTCTTTCTCTAATGGGTAGTGAGAAAGGTTAATATGTGAAGGGCAGTCAAAAAGTATCCAGGCTTCGTTGTTATAATTTAGGTTTTTGCATTTATTGACCATTTTAGTGATGTTATCGGTGCTAGTGTCGTCGTTATCGCCAAATGGTAAAAATATAATGCCATCGTTATCTTGGTGAAAATGCGTAAGTGCATCTTCAAAGCGCACTTCATTACTCCAGCCTTTGGTGTATTTCCACGGTAAACCAAAATGTAAACCTAAGTCACTTTTTGCATCTAAATCGATAGCAACAACGTCAACGTCAGACTTTTTTAGCACGCATGCAAGATTGGCAACTACAGAAGTACTGCCTAAACCGCCTTTGATACCTTTAATGAAAACTCTTTGCAACGGGGTTACCTATCCTTAGTTTAACTAGTGTATGTGTTTAGTTCGTTGTTTATCTCTTTAAGCAATGCATATTTATTAATTGTATTATTATTTTGCTGCTTGTTTACTATTTCTATGTAGTCATCACTCTTTCCACCAAAACGCAGTGTAAGGTTTTCTATATCACTCGATGTTAACGTTTGTGAGTTTTTAGATGTTAAGTTGTTCATCTTTACCTTTACAGTTACTTTAATTATTTTGATTAAAAGTGGACAATATTTGGCTATTATATATAGAATAACGGTTAAAACTAGTAAAAAAGTATTTTTTATAGGGCATTTTAAGTGCATAACTTTAACATAACGGGATTAGAGCCTGCTGCAAAAGAGTTAAAATCGGCTTCAAGTTATGCTGTTTTAGCCCCTTTAGATAATTTTGCAATCGAATTAGCGTTACATTCAATTAACCAAAGTTTAGCTAATGATATATATATAGTTTCTCAAGAGGCTGAATCATTTTTTGATTCTTCTTTTTCTGCATCGTTAAATTATGCTTATGAACATAATCGAGTGCATCCTTTTTCGTTGGCCCCAGAAACACAACACTATTCAATTGAGCGAATCAATTCAGGTATTATAAAAGAGATAAGTGCTTATAAACGTCTAAACGAAGCGCTCATTTTTGTTCATTTTAATACAACACAGTTAAACAGTGTTGGCGAAAAAAGCTTAAAACTGATGATGAATGAGTACAACGACTTTGTTCGTCGTACCGGAGCTACATTACTATTTTTAATATCTGGGCCTGATATTGCTAACTACCGTTTTTTAGTTAGACGATTAAATAATGTATTTGATGGGCTGGTTTTTGTTGATAATGATTCTGCAATGCGAGTTCTTGAATATGATTATTGGCGCCATAGCACGGGTGTTATTGCTGGTGAACATTACCCGTTATTATTAAGTAATAATCAGTTTGTTGTTCAAAAGGGAATAATAAGCGAGAGCAAAGCACCTAAAAGTTCAGACTTTTCCGATGAAGACGATGTTTGGCTTGTACAAAGTGCGGTGCCCGAAGGTACTAAATTACCAATGCACTATAAAAGTGTAAAAGATAATAATGACTTATTTAATAAAGGCCCAAAGGTAGAAGCAGCCACCTTAATTTTTGCAGTAACGCGCTACACTGATTTAGCGTTATTAGGTAAGCAGTGTTTTGAACTTAGAAAAAACTGTGGGCGCTGGTTAAAGCTTGTTATTCAAAATGTTGATGGTGTTATTCGCCATCAAGATGAATGTTTATTTTTAACATTGGGTGTAAACCTTATTCTATATAGTTTTTCAGAGCCTTCTCGGTTGCTCTCACAAATTCAATCTATTCAAGGTTTTCAGTTTTCTAGGCCTTTACCTCCCTCAGTTGAGGACGTATTGAAATACACCGAAAACACTTTTTCGAAAGGATATTTACCTTTCATTGAGTTTACAAAACAAGTAGAAATTCATAGTGACTCAGCCGTTAATTTAGGTGTGAGCGGTGTGCTAGTAAAGCTTGAATTACTGCCACGAATCGACCCAATACACCCTTTGCATTTATTTCATATTAAACGCGAAGGTGATGTATTTAGTATTGCAGATAATACAGTTTATTTATATTTGCATGCTTGTAGAGAGAATGACGTTGATAATGCGATTAAGCATTTGTTTAAATTAAAAACAAGCGATTTTTTTGTACAGCAAAATGTAATTTCTGATCACTTTTACATTCAACAAGAATGTAAACAATTAAGGCGTTTTTATAAAGGTAAGAGTGTTGTAGATTTCTCGCAAAAACTTGCCGAGAATGATAGCTATAAATTTGCACCTGATATAGCAAACAGCGTTACTGAAAATATTAACACACCTGAATTTTCTAGCAAAAGCCGCCCAGATGCTAAGCCTTTTATAATGAAATTAAGAGACAACTTATGAGTATGAATCAGCTTTTAATTACCGTGTTTCTTGCAATGGTGCTTGGCGCGGTGCTTTGTATGCTAGGCAAATACATTTTATCTCAAATAACAAAATATTATTATAAGCTTACTTTTAAACATGAAGTACTAGAGCCTTATACACCAAATACAGTAAAAAAGGATAAGAAGTGAAATTATCAGGTTTAGGGGTTTGGAACCTTTATTTTTTAGTTAAGTTTGCTCTGTTTTATTATGGTGCAATTGATTTTAACGTATTAACTAATGCGGCTTTTGCTGCGTTGCTTGCGATTAAATTTAAACAGTCACTAATAGAGAAGGCAAAACATATAGTAGGTGCTGTGTTTGCTGTGGTATTACTTTACCAAGACTCATGGTTGCCACCAATAAACAGGTTGACTAAACAAGCGGGTAACGTTCAAGATTTTAGTTTTGGTTATTTTATTGAGTTATTAACCCGTGTTATTAACATTGATATGTTATTGGCTTTGTTCGTAATTAGTGTGTGTTTTTGGTATACATCGCAATGGATACGCTTTACAACAGTCACTATCGTTGGGCTGTTAGTTGTAGGATGGCAAGGGGATAACTCTCAATCACAATTTGTTAATAATGTGGCTAACCCTGAGCCGGTTACACAGAATCAGAGTAATCCTCAAACACAAGTGATCACTCAGGCAGCACAATCTCCTGATCAAAAATTAGCTGATTTTTATCAACAACAAAGCTTATTAATGAGTCACTTTCCAAGCCAGGTAAATGGTGAACTGTTTGATGTAATTATTTTGAACATATGCTCAATGGCTGTTGCTGATTTAAATGCTATTGGTGTAAGTGTTACTGATATGTATAAAGACTTTGATGTGGTGTTTTCAGACTTTAACTCGGCTACATCATACAGCGGACCAGCTGCGGTAAGGCTACTGCGCGCTAGTTGTGGCCAAACTAGTCAAACGGCATTATTTAAAGAGGCACCTGAACAATGTTACTTGTTTAAAAACCTAGAAAAACTAGGTTATCAAAATAATGTTGTGATGAATCACGACGGACATTTTGATGAGTTTAAAGGTTTAATAAATAAGTACGGTGGCCTAGATAGCACGCCATTTAATATCGATTCAATGCCAGTGGCGCTTCGAGGTTTTGATAATAGCCCTATTTACTCAGATGAAGCTGTGCTGGATGGTTGGTTAGAGCAAGCTGATGATTGTAAGCCGTGTGCGATGTACTACAACACCACAAGTTTACATGACGGTAATCAGCTAGAGAATCAACCAAGGGTGAATAGTAAAGAGACATACCCAATCAGACATAAAAACTTGTTTGCTGATATTAACCAATTTGTAAAAAAATTAGAAAAGCGTGGTCGCAACGTTATGTTAATGATAGTGCCTGAACACGGCGCTAACTTAAAAGGTGATAAAGTACAATTTGCAGGGTTACGCGAAATCCCTAGTCCTGCGATTGTGTCTGTACCTGTAGCGATTAAATTTATAGGCCCAGACGTACAAAACTACTCGCAAATTGTGGTTGATGATTCAACAAGTTACTTTGCGCTTTCAGAGCTGGTAAGTAAGACGCTGCAAACTGATGTGTTTGGTGGGAATAATAGTGTTGCTAATTTACTTGAAAACCTACCTAAAGCACCTAAAGTTGCTGAAAATGAAGGCACAATAATGATGTATGTTAACCAACGACCATTCATACAATTAGATGGTGGTGATTGGTCAGCTTACCCACAAGGTAAGTAGTCTCATAATAAGATTTAATAAACAGCACTGGTATAGTTAAATATAGATATCAGTGCTGTTTTTCTTCGTTTAATTACATCCCACCCTTTGGCTCTAAAAGCTATTTTGTCCAAAAATGTTTACAATAAACTACCTTCTCAAAGCGACTTAGCGTATTATTCGGCTAATATAGTTTTTCCTTCTTTGAGGATGTATGCGTCTAGATATTCACTGTGCTGATCGAATTGGTATTGCTCAAGAAATCCTTAATATATTAGTTAACTACAGCGTTGATTTGAAAGGAATTGAAGTCGATTCTGTAAATTGTCGTATGTACGTTAGTTTTCCCGAAATTGAATTTGAACAATTCCAAAAAATTATGCCATCGATACGTTTAATCGACGGCGTACATGATGTGCGTACCACTGCATTTTTACCATCTGAGCGTGAACACAACGAATTAAATACTTTACTACGTGCATTGCCTGATGGGGTTATCTCTATTGATGCTAAAGGCTGGGTGCGTTTATGTAACGATGCAGCATGTAAAGACTTACAGCTAATTGAAAAAGACGTGATTGGTGCAAATATTAATAACCTGCTTAAAGGCTTTAACTTTACACGCTGGTTAGAAGGTAAAGAAGTACTCGGACAAACTACTCGCGTTGAAGTTGCTGGTGAGGATTTTATTGCAGACATTTTGCCAATTGCAGTGCCTCAAGGTAGTGAAGGTGATGTGCTTGCTGGTGCGGTTATTAACATTAAATCGCAAAGTCGGTTAGGGCAGCAAGTCAGTGCATTTAGACGTTACGGGCAAGAAAGCTTCGCTACTATTCATAACTTTAGTACGGCAATGCGCCGAGTTGTGCGCGAAGCACGCAAAATGGCGCAACTAGAAGCCCCTATTTTGATTACTGGTGAAACAGGAACAGGTAAAGAGTTATTAGCTAGAGCGTGCCATTACGCATCTAATCGTTCTGTTAAACCTTTTATTGCACTGTCGTGTGCTTCACTTCCTGATGATGTTGCTGAGTCTGAGTTATTTGGTTATGCCGGGTACGAAGAAAATGCAGCGCCAAAGCGCGGTGTATTAGAGCAAGCCGATGGTGGAACTGTATTTTTAGATGAAGTTGGCGAAATGTCGACTCAACTACAAACTAAGTTACTGCGTTTTTTACAAGATGGTACGTTTAGAAAAGTAGGCGATGAGAACGAAGTTAAAGTAAATGTACGTATTGTTGCCGCTACTCAAAAAGACTTACCTGCAATGGTACAAGAAGGGGTTTTTAGAGAAGACTTATATTACCGTATAAACGTGCTTACTTTAGAAATAGCGCCACTAAGAGATAGAAAAGCAGATGTAGGACCACTTGCAGAGCATTTTATTCAAAAATATGCGCAACAAAATGGTCATGCAATTCCTGTTTTATCACAAGAGTGTTTGAGCTTTTTACAAGAGTATCCGTGGCCAGGAAATGTTCGTCAGCTGGAAAATGCAATTTACCGCGCAGTGTCGTTACTAGATGATAGCGAGCTTCGCGTAGAGCATTTACAGTTACCAACTTTTACCCATGATTTAGGGTATTTAGAGTCTGATTTTGAAGGCTCACTAGATCAAGCTGTTAAACGTTTTGAAGCGACTTTACTTCGCAAACTCTACCCAGCTTATCCAAGCTCACGTCAGTTAGCTAAGCGATTGGGCCTAAGTCACACCGCGGTAGCTAATAAGTTACGTGATTACGGTATTAACCGAAAAACAGTAAAAGTGTAATTGGCCTAAATAAATTAAAATATGGGGACTAATTTTTAGTGCCCATATTTTTTGTTACCCCGTCAATTGCAATCGTCTCGATACCTTCTTCGTTAAAGTTCATTACAATGCTGGCGTTATTACGAGTGAAAAAATAGCTACGGCCATTAAGTTCAATAACATAATCGCCTTTTACGGGGTCGCTAAATTGCTGCTTTTTTAAAGTGATCTTATGTCCGCCAATTTGCCATTCAAACTCTTCAATAAATCCATTATTAAATTCTTGCACCCATATTTGGCTGTCATCTTTTGAAAGCGTTATAGCTACCGAGTAAGAGCTAGGGATCTGCTCCATATTGTAACTTTTAGAGCCAATAGTGAATTTTTCAGCTTTTTGCTGCCATTCAAAACCAAATTTAAATTCTTTAACTACACCAGTAGGGTAAGTAACAGAGCCTTTACCCGGTAATGAAAAATCGGCAAAAGCATTATAACTAGGCACTAATAGAGTTAGCGCAGTAATAATTTTTAGTTTTGACTTCATGAGTTATCTTTTTATTGTAATAGTGATTTAAGATTAAAGTAGAATATTCGTCTTCGCAAGGGGCTATGCTACACTCGAATAAATTTAACTGGTAAGACCTTTTTTGTGAACCTATATATTCGACTTTTATTATTGTTTTTTAAAATTAAACGTAACAAGCAATATCAAAATTTACTTGATACGGTAGATATTGATTACAAAGCTCTACCTACTGATTGTGACATTAATTTACATTTAACAAACTCACGTTACCTCGCGATGATGGATTTATCTCGAACTTGGATGACTGAGCGCGTTGGCTTGCTTAAACAAATAATGAAGCGTCGCTGGTTTCCGATTGTTAACGCAACTGCTATTACTTATATTCGTGATATTAAGCCTATGCAGCGATATACAATAAGTACTAAGTTAGTTGGATGGGATCATAAATACTTTTATATTGAGCAAAAGTTTCACTCAGAACGAGGCTTACATGCTATTGCTTATGTACGCGGTGTATTTAAAAGTAAAAAAGGTATTATAAGTATTGAAGAAATGCTTGAAGTGGCTGGTTTTGATGGCCAAACACCTATATTGCCAAGTGAAGTTATGCACTGGAAAGAAATGCTAGAGCAGAAAAAGTTAAGTAACCTGCCCTAATCTCTACAAATGAAAAAAAGGCCTTTCGGCCTTTTAACACACATTGTAATTGGGTAACTACGTACTACTTTATATATGCTTTAAAAGCTGTATCTAACACCGAACATAGCAACAACGGGGTCAAGCTCAACAGTTGATGTAAGTGCTTTTGCACCATTAGCATAAACAGTGGCATCGGTATCAATATCCATAATTGATACCATGGCGTGTAGACCCCAGTTTGCATCAATTTTATAGTTAGCACCTACCTGAGCCATAAAGCCAAACGAATCATCTAATTTTACTTCTACATCGTCTGTTCCTAGCGTCGCTTTAAGTGCTTGAGAAGGTTGCTCATCAAAAAATGCAGTGTAGTTTATGCCTACACCTATAAAAGGTCTTAGCGCATAACTTGTGTCTAAAAAGTGGTATTGCGCAACTAAAGAAGGAGGAAGCTGTTTTATATCTGCAATTTTGTTGCCTGCTAAGCCGCCTGCGCCATTCACATCGTGTGAAAAAGGTGTCGCTGCTATTAGTTCTAACACCCATTGATCGTTAAATGCATAATCTACAGTGATACCTAGTTGAGTATCTGAATCACCTTTAAGGCCCAGCGTAGGTGCTTCATTAATTGCTGAGCTACTGTTATCAGGGTTTACGTTAATAGCGCCAACATTTACGCTAAAGTTAGCGTGTGCAGCTGGAGAGAGTGCTAATAAAGAGGTTAATAATCCGATGCTAATTTGAGTTTTCATGTTGTTCTCCAAGAACTACTGTTTGATTGGCGCTATTATTACCGAGCAATAAAAATGAAAACCTGTTCTAGATCAAAGTTTAAAAAACATTTTAACCTTGTGGAATGCTTTATTGATTTAGATTAAATTTAGCGTCGTTCTGCTTTTGAAAAGATTGACATATTTATTTCATCAACAGTCATATGAATGTATTAAGGCTGACATCGCTTAGTCATAAACTCACGTTTTAATAAAGGCACATTAAATAATAAAGTGTGTTTAACATGTTTTTAGAAGCATTCGAAAAAAAATCAAAAACAACGGATATTCAAAAAGAAGTTGTAGAGCACTTACAAACACTAATTCGCTTTGAATCAGTAACCCCTAACCAAGCGGGTGCAATTGATTGGCTTGCAGATAAATTGGTGGATTTAGGTTTAAGTTGCGAGCAATTTACTATAAATGGTGTAACCAATTTAATTGCCTGCATAAAATTCAAAGATGGCCCATGTGTTGCTTTTTCAGGGCACATTGATGTAGTACCAGCAACAAGTAGCGGTTGGTTAAGTCCTCCTTTTGAAGGGCGAGTGCGCAATGATGCAATATACGGTAGAGGGGCGGCCGATATGAAAGGGGGTGTTGCCGCCATGCTTAGCGCCACAAAAAAGTTAATTAATAGTGAATCCGCTAAAGCAGGGACACTTTACTGGCTTATCACGTCAGATGAAGAGGGAGAAGCTGAATTTGGTTCTCAAGAAATAGTTAATAAGCTTGCCAAGCAAGGTGTTGTATTAGATGGCTGTATTGTAGGGGAGCCATCAAGTGTGGCACAAGTTGGCGATACGGTTAAGAATGGCCGTCGTGGTGCGCTTTCAGCTCGGATTTTAGTTACTGGTAAGGCAGGTCATGTAGCTTATCCTCAAAACACACTCAATGCTGCTCATATTGCTGCAAAAATAGTAAATAGCTTGAGTGATCAGATCTGGTTACTCGATGTGGCTAGCTCAAAAACCACACTGCAAGTGACTGGAATTAACATAAATAATGTGGTCGATAATTTAGTGCCAAGTCATTGTGAGATTACATTTAATGTACGTTATAGCCACGGTTACAGTAGCGCAGCAGTTAAAACGCAATTAATGAATACCCTAAACAAGTTTGCTGAGCATTTTACAATTGAGTGGGAACGCCCATGCGAGCCTTATTATACAAGCCATAATACGGGTTGGAGTTTACTTACTCATATTGAGCAGGCTATTTACAAAAACACTTCAAGTTACCCATTACTAAGTACAAATGGAGGGACATCAGATGGACGATTTTTTGCCAGCCCCCATACTCAAGTTATTGAATGTGGTGTACGAAACAATACGATTCATCAAGCTAATGAACACGTATCTATTAGTGATTTACTTAAAATTGAAGCTATTTATACAACTTTACTAGAGCAGATATTTATAAATAATTAAATATAAATCGAGTACTTTATAAATATAAAGCACTCTCTTATTATTGGTTATTCTAAATAACGTTTGGCTTTGTTTTCTTTTACATTTTCAAGATCGACCAATACCAATCCATCAATACAATTATTAAAATCGGGATCAATACTAAAGCTTAAAAATTGCACGCCACCTGGTTTACAAAGTTCAGTGTATTGTTTAAATAAAGTAGGGACTTGAGCCCCCATATTAGCTAACACATGCTTTAACTCTACAAAATCTTCTTTTACGTCATTGCCGCAAAAAAGAGTATTGCACTGGGTTAGCTGTTGCTCAGTTAATTTAAATTCATTATTAGGCGTAGCTAATTCAATACCACTTTTATAGTAATGCTGGTAGTAATAAACGAGCATGGCTTTTGCTTGCTCGGGTAGAGCATTTGATACACTTACAGCACCAAACAAGTATCTGTACTGTGGATAGCTTTTTATAAAAGCGCCAATGCCATACCACAAATAGTCGAGGCTCTTACGTCCCCAATATTTAGGCTGTACAAAGCTTCTACCAAGCTCAATTCCTTGTTTTAGATAGGGCGTCATAGCGTCGGTATAAGAAAATAAGCTATCAGTATACAAACCTTCGCGGCCATGTTTTTGTATTATCTGTTGTGCACAGGCTAATCGATAAGCACCTACCAGCTCTAGCTGCATTGGGTCCCACAGTACAAGGTGTTGGTAATCCATATCGTATTTATCTATATCACGACGCTTACCACTACCTTCACCGACTGCTCTAAATGCAATTTCTCTCAGGCGCCCTAACTCTCTAAAAATAGGTGAGCTACCTGCATATTGGTATAGATGAATATGCATACCGTCTTGCGTTTTACCAAGTAGTTGGCATTGCTCAATTGCTCTTTTTAGCTCTTTTCTGCACTCGGGAACAGCGATAGGTGTTTGTGTTTTTAGCGGCAGTGCTTTTTTTGTTGTAAGCCTATAAAGCTGTTTACGGATGAGGTTTACAACTTCTTTATCTTTAAGATTTTCTATTAAGTAAGATTCAGGAGGGATAGAGGCGCCAATCTCAAACTCTAAAGATTTTTGGCGCTGCTTAAACATTTCGGCCACTAATAGTAAACTTGCCAAAGGTTTATAAATCATTGATGTGCCATAAAAAAGTGGACTGTTTTTGGCTTTAATATAAATAGGTAAAATAGGGCAGTTAGCTTTTTTTGCCATACGTAAAAAGCCACTATTCCATTTGCAGTCTTTAATACCTGTTGGCCCTAATCGCGATACTTCTCCTGCCGGAAATATAAGTAATGCGCCTTCATCCTTTAAATGGTTTTGTATATTACTAAGCTCTTGTTTCTTACTCATACCTGATAAGTTATCTACTGGGAGTAAAAGTGAGTGCATTGGAGTAACCGACATCAACATGCGGTTTGCCACTACTTTTAAATCCTGTCTTACAGTTGAAAGTACTTTGATAAGTGCTAAAGCATCTAATGAACCAATAGGGTGGTTAGCAACGATAACAAGTTTACCCTCATTAGGAATATGTTCTATCTGCTTAGGTTTATAGCGCGTATCAAAATTGAGTTCATCGAGCACTTGTTCAACAAATTCTAATCCTTGTAGGTGAGGGTAGGCATCACCAAAAGCAACAAACTCTTGTTCATGTAATAAGTAACCTAGGCCTTTTTTTACTAAACCTTTTACTTTTGGAGAGTTCTCTAGTTGTGGTAAGTTTGCAGCAATTACTTTATCAACACTTATCATATTAACCTCATATTCCGTTTGGCCTATTCGCCATACATGTAAGATTAAAAAAAGGGTGTGACAGTTACTTTGCAGTAGTGTGACTTTTTAAAGTGCTAACTTATAAACTGTGTATTGTTAGGAGAATTTATGTCGGTATTGGTTGCTATAACTGGGCGTGACAACACAAAACTAATAACGAAGTTACAAGAGCGATTACCAAATACGCTGATAGAGCAATGGCCTGATTGCAAAAACGCACATGATGTGGATTTTGTACTTGCGTGGAAAGCGCCAGAATCTATGTGGCCACAGCTACCTAACTTAAAGGCTGTGTCGTCATTTGGTGCTGGCGTAGACAGTATCGATTTAACATTACTCGACGAAAGTGTTGAAGTAGTACGTATTGTTGACATGCAACTAGCTGAAGATATGGCGGAATATGTACTGACACATGTGTTAGCTCAAAAGTTACGTTTAAAAGAGTATTACATTAAACAAACACAGCAAACATGGAAGCCAAAGCGGGTGCATAGTAATAAACATGTCGGCATACTTGGGTTTGGTGAATTAGGTAAAGCATGCGCGCAAAAGCTTATAAATAATGGCTTTAAGGTAAGTGCCTGGGCGCAAAGTAATAAAAACGCGACTAATGTCGAAATTTTTTATGGCGAGGAAGGCCTCAATAGTATGCTTTCTGATGTTGACTACCTTGTATGTCTATTACCCCTTACGCAAGCAACAACAGGCATTATTAATCACTCAATGCTCGCAAAGCTACCTAAACATGCTGTTGTTATTAATGTGGCACGCGGTGCTCATGTTGTTCAGCAAGACTTACTAAGTGCATTAAATAACGATAGCTTACGCGCAGCTACACTCGACGTATTTGATCAAGAACCTTTAGCGTCGAATCACCCTTACTGGGGAAACCCCAAAATAACGCTTACACCACATTGCGCGGCGATTTCTGATTTAAATAGTGTTATAGAGCAAATAGCCGATAATATTGAATGCTTGAATAAGGGGTTAGTACTTAATAATCCAATAGATAGAACTAAAGGTTAATAGCTGATAGCTAATTAGTTTAAAAAACAGCTTGTTAACATTTGTAATTTTCATTAGTGTAAAAGGTATTCTCACTAATAAAAAATACAAAGAGGGTGTTATGAAATCGAGTCAAAGTGGCGTTAAATTAAGCCTAGTTATTGTTTCAATTATTATACTTGGTGTTTCAGCTTGGTTTAATCAGGCTAATGCAGAGGATACTCCTTCTAAAATACAAACCCAAAGCGAGTTAACGATAGCGGACTAGCCTACTTACTATGTATTCCTCTTTTTAGCAGTACACAAGCATTATTTTCACAGTAGTGCTTGTGTGCCCCTGAAGCTCTAATTTTCATCTTGATTGAAAGTGCTTTTTAATATTTTTAAATTCTTAACAAAAAAAAGCCCAGCAATGCTGGACTATTAAATATTCTAGGGAAAAGTTGTTAACTTTGGGTTACATTAAATTGCCCAAATGTATAAACTTTAAACAAGTAAAAAGTATTGATCAACACTAAACTCATATTTGAAATAACACTCGACGACATAAGATCTAAGCTAAATGATAAGAATAATAAACCACACGCACTAATGGCGGCAACGCGCAGCAGTGTTATCTGGTTAATAAAGAATGCACCTAAACCTAGTGCAAGTAGTGTAGTATTTAAAAGCCAATCTAGCTCGTTTAGCATGGTCGTTTCAATAGTTCAGTTGTTGAAAAAAGGAGCGCCATTATGTTGATCTTTTGCGCACCTTTCAACCAAGTAATTTTAAATTTTCAGATTAGTTTTTTTAATGCTAAAAGTAGCTACCGATTGCTGAAAATAAACCATTATCAGCAATTACTTGATACTTTTGGCAGCTCTGCGGTTTTTGTAAGTCACTGCATAAATAAAGGGACTCACGGCTAGAATCATAGGTGGGGTGTAGGTTTGAATCAATTAAATTAGCCCCCTTGCCAAAGAATCCAGGCCAGTAAACACTCTCACTTACCATCCCTAATTTTTTATAGGTGAGTAAGGTAGGTTTTGGAAAAGCTAAAATTATTACAGCAACGACAGCGAGTGATATAAACAGTCCTTTTTTTTGCGTTGTTTTTTGGCTTATATCATTCTTTGCACTGGAATTTAACTCGCTAGGTGAAGGGCGCTGAGTAGAACGCTGAGGTTTTCTTTTTTGCGCTGTTTTTTTTCTTGCCGGTGCTTTACCTAGCAACGATTGTTTATTTGGGGTTTTAGACATAAAGCAAATCTGGCCTTTTTTCCGTAGGTCTCTATAATTAAATGAGTAAATTTATATACTAAGCTAATTATTATGATAACTTAAAGTTAGCTTATAGCCTACGAGGAATAAAGATGAATACGCAGCTATCAATTTTAATTGTAGATGACGTTAGCACAGTGCGTAGTTTTTTGAGCCAAACGCTCATGCACTTAGGGATAGATAACGTAAAGGAAGCATCTACTGCCTCACAATGTATTAGTGAGTGCCAAGCTGCAAATTATAATATCATTTTTTTAGACATTGAATTGCCAGACGGTGATGGTAAAGATTTGATTGCACAAATCAATGAATTAAGCCCAGAGACAAATGTGGTTATGGTGTCGGCACATTCAGGTATTGAGAATGTTAAGGATGCAATTGATAAAGGCGCTAAAGGGTTTGTAGTAAAGCCATTTACACCTAAAAAAATAGCGGCAATGCTTAAGAAGTTTTATCCAGATTTAGAAAATGTCTAATAAAGTAAGTACATTTAAAATTTAAACAAAAAAAAACCGGCAAAAGCCGGTTTTTTATATTCTATCAAAAACAAATTATAGAGCTTTAATCTTAGCTGCTATACGGCTCTTATGACGAGCTGCTTTGTTTTTGTGAATTAGACCCTTAGTTGCGTAACGGTCTAGGATAGGTGTAGCAACAGAAAAAGCTTGCTGTGCAGCTTCTTTATCGCCCGCTTCAATAGCAACAATTACTTTTTTGAAGTAAGTGCGCATCATTGAACGACGGCTTGCGTTGTGCTGACGGTTTTTTTCGCTTGTGATAGCGCGTTTTTTTGCAGACTTGATGTTAGCCAAGGTTTGCTCCTAACAATCTTAAAATAAAGCTTAAATTAAAGGCCGTGGAATATGCCTGTTTCTATCATGAATGTCAATTTAAATTTAACAATCCAAGAAAAACTGCACCATATAACGAGCATCAATTTGCCGCTTTAGCAGTTAATACCGACATTGTAACAAAGCACAGACCCCCAGCCTAGTGCTTTAAAGCGATTTATAAAAAAGACTGTGGCATAATCGCCTATCTTGAGGATTTTTGAGTAGGTTTAAGGTGTCAAAAGGTTTATTTCGCTCCGGTATGATTGTTAGTTGTATGACTATGATATCGCGTATTTTAGGGCTCGTTCGAGATGCAGTCGTTGCCAATTTATTAGGCGCAAGTGCGGCGGCTGATGTTTTTTTATTTGCTAACCGTATTCCTAATTTTTTACGTCGTTTATTTGCAGAAGGTGCCTTCGCACAAGCATTTGTACCCGTGCTGAGTGAAATTAAAGAACAGCAAGGCGACGACAAGGTCAGACTTTTTGTTGCACAAGCAGCAGGCACATTAGGAACCATTTTACTGATTGTCACTATTATAGGTGTTGTCGCTTCACCCGTTATTGCAGCATTGTTTGGCACTGGTTGGTTTATAGATTGGTGGCAGGGCGGACCCAATGCCGAAAAGTTTGAACTTGCAAGTTCATTACTTAAATTTACATTCCCTTATTTGTTTTTTGTAAGCTTAGTTGCGCTTAGTGGTGCGGTAATGAACGTGTATAACCGTTTTGCTGTTGCTGCATTTACACCTGTTTTACTCAATGTTTCTATCATTACATGTGCAATTTTTTTACATGATAAATTTAGTGTCGGGGCTTATTCTCTCGCAATTGGCGTATTTATTGGTGGCGTTGTGCAGTTATTGTTTCAACTTCCATTTTTATACCGTGCAAAAATGTTGGCGCGTCCACGCTGGGCATGGCAAGACGAAAACGTAAAAAAAGTACGTAAACTTATGCTTCCTGCTTTGTTTGGCGTATCTATTAGCCAAATTAATTTGTTGCTTGATACCATGATTGCTTCATTACTGATGACAGGCTCGATTGCATGGCTTTATTATTCAGACCGTTTAATTGAATTTCCGCTGGGCTTATTTGGTATTGGTATTGCGACAGTTATTTTACCGGCGCTCTCTAGGTTACATAGCAGTAAAAAAAGTAGTGACTTTCAGCATACTCTCGACTGGGGAGTGCGTTTTGTTATATTTTTAGGCCTACCAGCAATGATAGGTCTAATGATCATCAGCCCGCTTATTATCACCGTATTATTCGACCATGGTGCGTTTAAAGAAGATAGTGTTGATCATGTTAAAGCAGTAAGTTTAGGCGTAGTCGCATATTCAGTAGGGCTTGTAAGCTTTATGCTGATTAAAGTACTTGCTCCTGGCTTTTATGCTCGCCAAGACACAAAAACGCCGGTGCGTATTGGTATTATTACCTTAGTGTTGAATATGGTATTTAATATTATGCTGGCTCCTTTTATTGGTTATTTAGGATTAGCACTCGCTACTTCGCTATCGGCTAGTTGTAATGCATTTTTGCTGTATAGGCAGCTTAAAAAAGAAAATGTGTATCAGTTTTCATCAATGAGTATGCGCTTTACACTTAAATGTGTTGTTGCAAGTATGGTTATGGGAGCTGTTACATGGTTTGTGAGCAGTTACTATTACTGGGCTGCATGGGCTTTTACACAGCAGGTAGTCTTATTAATAGCACTCGTGGCTTTGGCAGGTATTAGCTACTTTGCAATGCTATTTTTGATGGGCGTTAGACTAAATACGATAAAAAGTGTAGCAATTACTGAATCAAACTAAAAAAAAGATTATAATCGGCAACTCTGCGGCTTTAATTAATTTTTAGCCGTAATTAATAACTCGCTAAACAAGGCATTAGGTGGCATGGAGTTAATTAGAGGTATACACAATATTCGCCCACACCACTTTGGTTGTGTGTTAACTATTGGTAATTTTGACGGTGTTCACTTAGGCCACGCAGAAGTATTAAAAGGCTTACTTACTGATGCTAAAGCGCATAGTTTGTCTAGCACTGTAATGCTATTTGAACCCCAGCCACAAGAATTTTTTGCTAAAAATAATGCCCCAGCACGGCTAACGCGCTTACGAGATAAGCTACGTTTGCTTAGTGATTTAGGTATTGAGCGAGTTATTTGCATTAGCTTTAATCAGCAATTTGCAAACATGCATGCTGAGCAATTTGTTAATGATATTTTGATTAAAAAGTTAGGTGTTAAAGCTCTCACTGTTGGCGATGATTTTAAGTTTGGAAAGCAGCGCCAAGGTAACTTTGACTTACTTGCTAGCATGGGCAAGCAAGCGGGCATGGACGTAAAAAGCACCGCGAGTTTTCGTCAATTAAATGCTAGAGTAAGCAGCACTTTAATACGAGATGCTTTGGCATCTGGTGACTTAGCAAGTGCTAAAACAATGCTTGGTCACGATTATGCTATTTCTGGGCGTGTTATACACGGCTGGAAAAGAGGACGTGAACTCGGTTTTAGAACGGCAAATATTGCCCTAAAACGCCAAGTGTGTCCTGTCAACGGGGTGTTTGCAGTGCAAGCAACGATTGCAGGAAAACAGATTTTTGGAGTTGCAAATGTAGGCAATAAGCCGACATTTAATGGAACTCGTGCATTATTAGAAGTTCATCTTTTTGATTTTGCACAGGATATTTACGGACAATTTATGCATGTGGAGTTAATAAAAAAACTTCGCAATGAAAAAAAATTCGAGACATTAACACAATTAACGGCGCAAATAGCAACTGATGTTGCTGCCGCTAAGCAGTGTTTTGGTTTAAATCAGGTAGCCGATAGAGACGGAATGTAGGATAAATGAGCGACTATAAACATACTTTGAACTTACCGGAAACACCGTTTCCAATGCGTGGCAATTTGGCACAACGTGAACCAAAAATGCTTAAAGCATGGTATGAAGACGACCTGTACGGTCAAATTCGCAGCGCTAAGAAAGGTAAAAAGACCTTTATTTTGCATGACGGCCCTCCGTATGCAAATGGCGACATCCATTTAGGCCACTCAGTTAATAAAATATTAAAAGACATTATTGTTAAGTCTAAAACATTATCTGACTTTGATTCACCATTAGTCCCAGGTTGGGATTGTCATGGTTTACCAATCGAGTTAATGGTTGAGAAAAAAGTAGGCAAGCCGGGCGTAAAAGTAACCGCGAGCGAGTTTCGGGAAAAATGCCGTGCATACGCTAAAAAACAAGTTGAAGGTCAAAAAGTTGATTTTAAACGTTTAGGCGTATTTGCAGATTGGGATAAGCCTTACTTAACAATGAACTTTGACTTTGAAGCGAATGCAATTCGTGTACTTGGTCGTATTATTGAAAAAGGTCATTTGCATAAAGGTGCTAAGCCTGTGCATTGGTGTACAGATTGTGGTTCTGCATTAGCAGAAGCTGAAGTTGAGTACCAAGACAAGCAATCACCAGCGATTGATGTACGTTTTACATTTGTTGATCAAGATGCTGTTGTAAGTGCATTTGATTTGGCTGATGGTCATAAAGGTGAAGGCAGTGTTGGTACTGTTATTTGGACAACAACACCGTGGACGCTTCCAGCAAACCGCGCAGTAGCTGTGCATGCCGATTTAGAATATGCATTGGTGCAGGTTGAAGATGAAGGCGTACAACAACGTCTAATTTTAGGCTCTGAGCTTGTTAAAGATGCAATGGACCGCTTTGGTTTTAATCACTTCCACGTATTAGGTTATGTAAAAGGTGCTGCACTTGAAAACTTACAAGTAGCCCATCCTTTTTATGATTTTAATGTACCCGTGATTGTTGCAGAACACGTAACGACTGACTCAGGTACCGGTGTTGTACATACAGCACCAGGGCATGGTCAAGAAGATTTCGTGGCTGGTTTAAATTACAACCTTGAAGTAGCTAACCCTGTTGGCGCTAATGGCGTTTATTTACCAGATACTGAACTTTTTGCAGGTCAGCATGTATTTAAAGCAAATGCGAGCGTAATTGAAGTATTAAAAGAGCACGGTGCATTAATGCATCATCATGCTATAACTCATAGTTACCCACATTGTTGGCGCCATAAAACACCGATTATTTTCCGTGCTACACCACAATGGTTTGTAAGTATGGATCAGGCTAACTTGCGTGAAGATTCTTTAAAAGAAATTAAAAACACGCAGTGGTTGCCAGAGTGGGGCGAAAGCCGTATTTCGAACATGGTTGAAAGCCGCCCAGATTGGTGTATATCTCGCCAACGTACTTGGGGTGTGCCAATTGCATTGTTTGCAGATAAAGATACCGGTGCACTTCATCCAAATACTCAAGAACTCATTGAGCAAGCTGCACAGCTAGTTGAAAAATCTGGTATTCAGGCATGGTACGATTTAGAACCAGCCACATTACTTGGTGAAGAAGATGCCAAGCAATACATGAAAGTGCAAGATACGCTAGATGTATGGTTTGACTCAGGTGTTTCACACGCATGTGTTGTAGACGCACGTGAAGACTTGGTTGGTCCTGCTGATTTATACCTTGAAGGTTCTGATCAACACCGTGGTTGGTTTATGTCATCAATGATGACATCAGTGGCTATTAATGGTCATGCGCCATACCGCCAAGTATTGACTCATGGTTTTACTGTTGATGAAAACGGCCGAAAAATGTCTAAGTCACTAGGCAATGTTATTTCACCACAAAATGTGATGAATAAACTAGGTGCCGACATTCTACGTTTATGGGTTGCCTCTACCGATTACACGGCAGAAATGACTGTGTCGGATGAAATATTTAAGCGCTCTGCCGATCGCTACCGCCGTATTCGTAACACTAGCCGTTACTTACTAGCTAACCTAAATGGTTTTGATCCAAAAACTGATCAAGTTGCTGTTGATGATATGGTTGAGCTTGATAAGTGGATTGTTGGTCGTGCTGCTCAGTTGCAAGACGAAATTTTAGCCGCATACGATAGCTACCAAATGCTATTAGTAACGCAAAAGCTAATGAACTTCTGTACGGGTG
Source organism: Pseudoalteromonas sp. RB2-MNA-CIBAN-0110 (assembly GCF_040309305.1). Lineage (NCBI taxonomy): Bacteria > Pseudomonadati > Pseudomonadota > Gammaproteobacteria > Alteromonadales > Pseudoalteromonadaceae > Pseudoalteromonas > Pseudoalteromonas sp. RB2-MNA-CIBAN-0110. The sequence goes on from NZ_JBEOOQ010000016.1 coordinate 41,076, forward strand.
AGCTTGGTTCGTTCTATTTAGACGTCATTAAAGATCGTCAGTACACAGCTAAGAGTGACAGCCATGCACGTCGTTCTTGTCAAACAGCGCTTTATCATATTGCAGAAGCAATGACGCGTTGGATGGCACCTATTATGAGCTTTACCGCACAAGAAATTTGGGAAGCTTTACCGGGTGAGCGTAGTGACTACGTATTTACATCTGTTTGGTATGATGGCTTACAAGCGCCAACAAATAGCCAATTTAGTAACGATGACTGGTTAGAAATTCTAACAGTACGCGACGAAGTAAACCGCTTATTAGAAGCTGCACGTAAAGAAGAAGTTATTGGTGCAACGCTTCAAGCAACGGTTAATTTATTTACTGGTAAAGAGCTTGCCGCTAAATTAAATGCGCTTGGTGATGAACTGCGTTTTGTATTATTAACATCGGCCGTAAATGTTTCTGAAGTTGATAGTCAGCCAGCTGATACACAAGCTACCGAAATTGAAGGTTTATTCATTAGTGTTGCTGCAACAGATGCTGCTAAATGTGAGCGTTGTTGGCATTACAGCGAAGATGTAGGTGTTAACCCTGCTCATCCTGAAATTTGTGGTCGTTGTGTAAGTAATGTTGACGGCGAAGGCGAAAAGCGTCAATTCGCTTAGGAGTTATTCTTAGTGAGCAAACTAGCCCAAAAAAGTGGTTTAGTGTGGCTTTGGTTGAGTCTATTACTATTAGTAATAGACTTTGCCAGTAAAACACTTGTTGTAGGGACTATGGCTTATCAAGAGTCGATAAACTTACTCCCTGTTTTTAGTATTACTTATGTGCATAACTATGGTGCTGCTTATAGCTTTTTAAGTGAAGCGGGTGGTTGGCAGCGTTGGTTTTTAAGTGCTATTGCTATTGCTATTAGTGCTTTGCTTGTGTGGTGGCTAAAACGCTTACCTGCAACAAACAAAGTACTATGCGGTGCTTATGCACTGGTACTTGCAGGCGCTATTGGTAATTTATACGATCGTATTGCGTATGGTTATGTAATCGACTTTATTCACGTATTTTATAAAGACTCACATTTTCCTGTATTCAATATTGCTGATTGCGCTATTTGTATTGGCGCAGCATTATTGTTATTCGATGCCTTTACCGGCGAGAGTCCGAAGGAGCATAAAGCATGAGCCAAGCTGTAATTGGTGAAAACTCGCAAGTTATTTTCCATTTTTCTATTAAATTAGAAGATGGCTCTGCCGCTGATTCTACCAAGGTGCACAACAAACCTGCTAAATTAACAATGGGCGATGGCAGCTTAACGGCAAACTTCGAAAAGTGTTTATTAGGTTTAACTGCAGGCGAAAGTAAAACGTTTGAATTAGAACCTGAAGATGCGTTTGGTCAGCCAAATCCAGATAATATTTACTACGTTGACCGTAGTAAATTTGGCCCAGAAACACCAGCCAAAGTAGGTGCAATTATTGCGTTTACTCAACCTGACGGTACTGAGCTTCCTGGATTAGTTCGCGAAGTGCAAGGTGAGTCGGTAACGATTGATTTTAATCACCCTTTATCTGGCCAACGTTTAACGTTTGAAGTTGATATTATTGAGGTGGAAGGTTAATGGAAATATTACTAGCTAATCCACGCGGCTTTTGCGCTGGTGTTGACCGTGCTATTAGTATTGTTGAGCGCGCCCTAGATATTTTTGAAAAGCCAATTTATGTGCGCCACGAAGTAGTACATAACCGCTATGTGGTTGATGGATTAAAAAGTCGTGGTGCGGTATTTGTTGAAGAGCTTGATCAAGTACCTGACGACAGCATTGTTATTTTTAGTGCACATGGTGTTTCGCAAGCTGTTCGCTCAGAGGCTAAACGTCGTGATTTAAAAGTATTTGATGCAACGTGTCCGCTTGTAACTAAAGTACATATGGAAGTTACACGTGCGAGTCGTAAAGGTATTGAGTGTATTTTAATTGGACACCATGGCCACCCTGAAGTAGAGGGAACAATGGGACAATATGATAACTCAGCCGGTGGCATTTATCTTGTTGAAACCGTTGATGATGTTGTTGCGCTTAATGTAAAAAATGCTGAAAATCTTTTTTATTGCAGCCAAACAACACTCTCAGTTGATGACACAGCAGATGTTATTGATGCACTACGCAATAAGTTTCCATCAATTGACGGACCTCGTAAAGATGACATTTGTTATGCAACGCAAAATCGTCAAGACGCTGTTCGTGACCTAGCTGATAAAGTTGATGTGCTATTAGTTGTAGGAGCTAAAAACAGCTCTAACTCTAATCGCCTACGTGAACTTGCAGATAAAATGGGCACAGTTGCTTATTTAATTGATGACGCAACTGATGTACAAGAGCAGTGGGTTTCAGGCTCTAAATCAGTTGGCGTAACTGCGGGTGCATCTGCGCCAGAAGTACTTGTACAACAAGTAATAACCCGATTAAAAGAGCTAGGTGGCACACAGGTTGTTGAGAACCCAGGTGAAGTAGAAAATATAGTATTTGCTGTTCCTGTAGAGCTACGTTAATTTAAATATATTAAACATTTAGATTAAAGGAGAGTCGTTATGAGCAAGTCACTTCAAAATGATGGTTTGCTTTTTTCGGCTCTTTTTAATGAGCGAGGCGTATTAGCCACGCTTATTGTTTCTCAAGTTATTGCTATTGTTTTAGCTTTTGCACCTAATGTAGAAGGAGATATTTGGCTACGACTTGGGATCATTAGTTTGTTTATGCATTTAATTGTTTTAGTCGGTACCTCTTCTTTATACTTCTGTAGATTTTTCTTACAAAAAAGTACTCAAACTTTTCAATTAAGTCTATTTTTTGCCTTTTTTTTATTATCTACCTGTATTTTTAGTATTTTATTTTCTCATTTTGCTTTTGATATAGATGATACAAATAACCTAATTTATTTCACACTTCGCAATTGCATTATAGTGGCTTTACTGGCGGCTTTATTCGTCCAGTTTTTATTAATTCATTTTGAAAAAGAGCAGCAAACTAAAGCTCTTTCTCGTGCTGAGCTTGATGCCCTACAAGCTAGAATACGTCCTCATTTTTTATATAATAGTTTAAACACTGCTGCAGAACTTACTCATCATGATGCCGATGCGGCAGAACAGGCTATTTTAGCATTAGCCGCATTATCGCAGGCTGCAATGCACTCGGGGAAGAATGTATCTCTTGAAGATGAAATAACGCTGAGTAAGCAATATATCGCACTTGAAACGTGGCGTTTTGGTAATCGCTTAAGAGTTGATTGGCAAATACCTAATGAACTACCCGCATTGAGTATTCCTTGCTTAACCCTGCAGCCATTAATTGAAAATGCGGTATGCCACGGCGTTGAAACAAGTGAGCATGGTGCAGAAATAAAAGTAGAGCTACATATCACTACCGGCTATATAACCATGATTGTTTCTAACCCTATAACAATTTCTAATGCTCAAACTAGGCCTAATAACGGAATGGCGCTTGAAAATATTCGCCAGCGATTAAATATTTATTATAAAAATAAAGCGCAGTTAACAATTACTAATAAAAATGATGTGTTTAGGGTCAAGGTCGTTATCCCTAAGCTAATTGAGGGCAGTGTATGAATGTACTCATTGTTGATGATGAACCTCTTGCGAGATCTCGCTTAATCCGTTTGTTAACACACGATAAAAGTATAGTTGTACAAGGTGAGGCAAGTAATGGTAAGGAAGCTCTAGTACTTGCTAAAAAGCAAACGCCAGATTTGATTTTTTTAGATGTTGATATGCCTGGTATGAATGGTTTACAAGTTGCTAATGAGCTCAATAGTTTAACTCTACCTCCTGCTATTGTTTTTATAACTGCCCACCCTGAGCATGCCTTCGATGCTTTACAATTAAGCGCTGCAGGTTATTTAGTTAAACCTATTTCAGAGCAATCACTGCAGAAGGTGCTTAAGCAAGTTGGGCGTTTAAATAAAGTACATATTCAAAAACAACAAAATGTAAAAATCTCTTATCAGCTAGCTGGTACTCTACGTAGTGTTGATATAAATGATGTTTTGTACTTTAGTGCCGAAGAAAAGTATACCAAAATGATATTCTCAGGTGGAGAGGCTTTACTGGAGCAAAGCCTAAAGCAATTAGAGCTGCAATATCCCGCATATGTTTTACGAATTCACCGCAATACATTGGTGAATAAACAAAAAGTAATAGCCTTGCATTCAAAAGGGAATAGCAATCATATGATTGAGCTACAAGGGTGCAGTGAGTTATTGCCAGTGAGTCGCCGCGAGCTTAAATTAGTTAAAAATACGCTCTAGACTTATTTCGCAATTAAGTTGCCTCTGACTTAAATGCATTTACGCTTAATTACTACTGTTTTGTTGAATGAGCCGATTTAATTAACCGTTTATCAACAAATATAACCGCTTGTCTTAGTCCTCATTGATTCCTCAAATAAATAGCATAAACTTATAATCAGATAATTTTTATTTGGTTCTACTATGCAGTCATCTCAAACAAAAGTGCAAAGAGGCTTCACTCTAATTGAAGTGTTAATTGCATTTATTATTCTTAGTTTTGGCCTTTTAGGCGCAGTTGCCCTGCAAGCAAAAGCAAAGCAAGCAAGCTTTGATTCTATGCAGCGTGCTGCTGCAGTTGCACTTGGTAATGATATTGTGCAGCGTATCCGTGCTAACGATACCCCTCAAATAGCGGGACTGTACACACAAACATTTGATAGTGAAACTGCAACGACAACCTCGCAAACGTGCTTTACAAATACTTGTAGCGCAGCGCAAGTTGCGGCCTTAGATCTTGAGCAGTGGAAAAGAGCTATAAGAGCTCGAGAAAATACGGGATCTTTAGATGGTGCTACCGTATGTATTGCACCTACAGCAGTTGCTGGCTCGGGTGGTAAGGCATTTAATTTAGAAGTAATTGTTTCGTGGCAAGGTCGGCAAGAGTTTAATGCAAATGATGCTACTGGCGCAATAAAGTGTGGAACGGCTGACAAAAAGCGTCGCTTAGTTGTTTTGACTAGTTACATTTACCTTAGGAGCTAACATGAAGCAAAAAGGTTTTACACTTGTAGAAATGATGATTTCATTATTTATTGGTGGATTAATACTAGGTGGCGTTATGTTCACCTATATAGGTATGAAAGTAACCACTAAAGATACGATGACTATTGGTGAACTTCAAGAATCAGGGCGCCTTGCAATTAACATAATGCAACGTGATATTGAACAAATTGGCTTTTGGGGAACTTATTATGACGATTCGTTCACTGCAGTAAATACAGATACATTAGCAAACCCTGGAACAGACTGCTTTGAAGGGTTAAATAATGGGAGTTTTCCTGATTTTGCTACAGCTAGTAATTTTAGAACTATTTACGCAAAGGTTGCTGGAGAATCAAAAGAGCTTAACTGCCTAAATAATCCGATTAAAAGCACTGACATTATTCAATTAAAATTTTTACAAGGTAAGAGCTTAACAGTTAATACAGTAACTAATGAGACTCAGGCTGATGAAAACTACTTTGTAGCTGAGCAAGAGAAAGCTCAATTTTTCCGTGGAACGGTTAACGCTGCGACTCTTAATGTTAATGCAACCGTTTGGCCTTACAGCCATCATGTTTATTATCTATCAGAACAAACTTATAAAGTTAATAATAAAAATTTAACTGTACCTGCATTAATGAGAAAGCGCCTGGTTGGTGGAAGCATCAACACAGAAACTATTATGGAAGGTGTTGAGAACATGCGGTTTGTTTTTGGTCTTGATACTAACAGTGATAATCGTGTAGATACCTACCGAAGTATTCAAGATATGAAGTATACAGATTGGGAAAATCGTAAAGGTATTTTAACTGTTCAGGTTTTTTTATTAATACGCGCATTACAGCCAGACCCAGGAGTTAAAATTAAAAACCAAACTTATACGTTAGGTGAGGATGAAGATAAGCGTGTATTAACATTTACCGATAATTTCAGACGTACTGTGTTTACTACTACTATTCGATTAAATAATGTTGGATCAAATTTATGGCGTATTTAAAACAATCACGAAAAAAACAGCAAGGTGTAGTTCTAATTACAGCTTTAATAATGGTTATTGCAGTGACCGGTATTGCTGTAACACTTATGAGCAGTAGTAGTATTGATATTAAAATTACCAATGCAGCACAAGAGCGCGAAGTGGCCGAAAATGAACTCATTGGTGAAGTGCAGCGCATGATCTCTGATGAGGCAAATCAAGGCGCTAATAATCAGTTCTTCCTGACTCCCGATGAAGTAACTGCAATCGCGGATGGTGATGACAAAGGTATGGTGATTGCAAATCATGCAGATATGCAAAGCAAAATGACTAACCTGAACAAGGGGGCGTTAGATTTAGAATGTCCTCGACGCTTTAATTTTACAGCAGGTATATCGTGCAATATGTTACAGGTTGCCACCACAATAGAATATGGATCTAAAAGTAAGCATGAACTAACTATTGTTACAGGTATAGCACAAGAAATGGCCAGCGTAAGCAAGGGGATTTAAGATGAAATTTAAATTAAACAAAGTGTTAGCCTCTTTGCTTGGCTTAACAATAAGTATGTCGGTATTCGCTGAGGATATTGAGCTTTATGTAAATCATGATGTAGATGTTGAAGAAAAACCCCGAGTATTACTGATTTTTGATACTTCAGGAAGCATGGCTTTTTCATCTTCAAGTGGTGGTAACTGTGGTTTTAATAATTTCTTAAACTTATATAATTTATGTATTGATAGCCGTCTTGCCGCTGCGCAATTCGCTATGAATAAAGTTATTACCGATAACGAAGATACTATCGACTTTGGTTTAATGCGCTTTAAAAGCACAACCGGTGGTTATATTGTTAATGGTGTCGGTAGCGATTCATCCATTGTACGTTCGTCGGTTGCATCTTTACCTGCAGATGGTGGAACCCCGCTTACTGAGACTCTATGGGAAGCTTATTTATATATTACAGGACAAAAAGTTCAATATGGCTTAGAGGCCACAATTCTTGAACGAGATACGAGTGTCGAGTTAAGAACTGGAAGCGAGTATACCGAAACAGAGTGTGACTGGGTTTGGAGAGGGCGGAGATCTGGATGGGTGTATGAATGTGAAAATATAGTGACAAATGACTATGAATACACTTATATTTCACCTTTTGAGGATAGTGAAGCTGAGGCTATACGCTGTGATAACTCGATAAATATCATTTACATGACAGATGGCGACCCATCTGGCGATAATGATAGTGACAGCCAAATTAGTGCAGAGCATGAGAAATACTTTGGGGAAGGACTAAACTGGAATACAGATAGTTACTACAGCAGCTATCTTCACCAAATGGCTAAAATTATCCACGGAACAAGTGATACAACAGTTGATTTATATCCATCGACCCCTGATATTCACGAAACTGGCCGCTTATATACTATCGGATTTGGCTCTGGTATGACTGCGAGCGGACAAGAACTTTTACGCAGAGCTGCTTCTTTAGGTGGTGGTGAAAACTTACCCGCAAGCACGCCCGATGAGCTCTCTGAATCATTAAACAGTGCAATTTCTCGTATTCGTGAAGTAAATGATAGCTTTTCATCTCCGTCCGTTGCTAGTAACAACGTAGATCAAACTCGTAGCCGGGATGCTATTTACTTTGCAATGTTTTATCCAGAGACAAATACTCGTTGGGGCGGTAACTTAAAAAAGTTAAAGGTATCGGGTAGTAATATAGTTGATTCAACAGGCAATGTAGCGCTTGATTCTAATGGTTTGATAGACACTGATGCAAAAACATTTTGGCTTCCTGCTGGTAAGTCAGCAGATGGTAACTTAGTAGCACAAGGTGGCGTTAATTCTCAACTAAGCACCTTAACAGGAACCAACGCAGAAGAACGAAGAACACTATATACAGATAAACAAGGCGATATTGTACGATTTACTACATCGATTGTTAGTGACATTCTTGATTTAATCACTAATAACCCAATCAGCTTATCTAGCTCAGATATAAAGTGGGCTATGGGTATTGATGTTGATGATGAAGATAACGATAACGATACCACCGATCAAAGAGATGATATTTTTGGTGATCCTCTCCACTCAAAGCCCGTAGCGCTTGATTACGGTAATGATGATATTCGTATTCTTATTGGTACCAATGCTGGCTTTTTACACATGTTTAAAGACGATGATACTAATAATGAAGTTTCTGAGAGCTGGGCATTTATACCCTCAGATCTGTACAGCATTATTCAACCGCTGCGCAACAAAGAAACGGGTAAAAAATATGGTATGGATGGTCCAATCAGCGTTTATTTCAATAATAAAAACTTAAATAGCGATGGTTTAAACGACGGTATTATTGATGCGAGTGGCGACGATAAAGTGTGGGCTTTTGCAGGAATGCGTCGCGGCGGTAAAAATTATTATGCACTTGATATAACAAATCCGGATCAGCCTAAAAAATTATGGGACAACCCAATTGAAGGTGGTAAAGGCGACTTTAAAGAGCTTGCACAAACATGGTCTAAACCACAAATAGCCTATATTAAAGCATTTGGTGATAAGCCTTTATTGATTTTTGGTGCAGGATACGATAACAACAAAGATGCAGTTATTAAAAGTGAAGATAATATAGGGCGAGGTATCTATATTGTTGAAGCTGAAACCGGTAAAAGGGTGTGGGCATTAACACCGGATATTAATGGCTTTAAAGGTAAGCATAGTATTGCTGCAGATATAACCACGCTTGACTCAGATTATGATGGATATATAGACCGAATTTATGCGGCAGATACCGGAGGTGATATTTGGCGTGTAGATATGCCTGGTAGTAATACTAGCGAGTTTAGCCACTTTAAATTAGCTGAGCTTGGTAGTAATAAAGCAACTGAGGACCGACGCTTTTTCTATAAACCACTCGTAGCACGTACAATTTATAGTAAAGTAAGCGAGTCAACAGTTAATGGTAGCACCGTTATAACACGCTTAGATACACCGTATGATGCCATAGTTATCGGCAGTGGTAATCGCTCAAAACCAACCGGCACCAATGAAAAAGATCAATTGTTTATGATCAGAGATGAAAATACGGTTACTAAATCGTATAAAACGAATGCACCAGATACTATTGTGCCTGCTGATTTGATGCAAATGAATTCAGACCCATTTGGCAATGCTCTAGATGACGTTGATGATTTTGTTGACTTAGAAGTGGACTTGGCTAAATTTAATGGCTGGAGATATGAGTTAGGAACGGGTGAAAAGTCGCTAGCTGCTGCTACAGTTGTTGGAGGTGTTGCCTATTTTACAAGCTTCACTCCTGCATCAGATACATCGACTGAAAATCAATGTTCGCTAAGTGGTGGTGGTGGTTCTTTATACGCTTTTCACTTACATTACGGTACTAAGGTGTATGACGACCTTAAATTTACAACCAGCTATGATGTACCAGATACACCTCAGTTATACTTTGGTGAAAGCCCTTCATGTGTAGATGGTAATGGCGATGGTAAATGTGATGACGACCCAACAGTTGACGTAATACAAGAGAGTCAGTTTTATTTAATTGGGCCTGGTATTAAAGGTGAAAATGCGGAAAATCCAATGAAACCTGTAGAAATAAAAGGTCCTGGTTTAACTGTTGTTGATGGTAAAGTTGTGTTGGTTAATGACAATGCAGTAGGGTTTGGCTTTAAAACCCAACAAACATATATCTATAAACGTGAAGAAAATGACGAAGTTAATAATTAAGGAAATTAGATGAAAAAACAACACGGGTTTACCTTAATTGAGCTGATGATAGCCGTTGCTATCGTCGGCATACTCGCTTCAATTGCGCTGCCTAACTATACTGAATATGTAAAGCGTGCTTCGCGCGCTGAAGCTGCTGCAGCATTGTTAGATGCTGCAAACAAGGAGGAGCAGTATTTTGTCGATAATAGGGAATATACAGAGACATTTACTGATTTAGGATTGCAAAGTAAGACCGAAAATGGTCACTTTGAGCTATCCATAAAAGTAGTCGATAGCAATACCTTCACTATTACAGCTAAGCCTATAGCCGGTGCTGTAAAGGGGGATAACGATTGTAAAGAGCTTACAATTACTGACACAGGCCTTAAAGGTGCAAAAGGAAGTAAAGGTAACTCTGATATTGATTATTGTTGGGGTCGATAGCCTAGATTACTTCTTCTGACACTTATCAGTTGATTTGATGCGAATTCTACCCGTTTGACTTACAGATAAAGCCAATCCTTCGAGATTGGCTTTATTGCTATTGGGGCAATATATAAAAGTCCCATTTTGAAAACCATTTAAAGAACCATCTGGACGAAATGTAATGGCGTTGCGCGGATACTCTAAAGTATCAGCATCATGAACATCCTCGAAAGTACTTAAGAGTAACTCATCATCATCTAGAGTCGTTGATTTATCTTTATCGATAAATAGTGACATTTGACCATCCCACTCGTCCTTTGTACATTGACTGCCTTTTAGTGCGCAAAGCGTGACGTAAGTACCATTTTCAATTGCGTAAAGGCGGCCATAATTTATATTTCGGTGTAGCAGATTCACATGGTTATCTAATCGGTTTTTAGCCAAGAAGTCTGGATAAAACCACATCGATAATTGGCTGATTACACTGACAACAGCAATTGAAACCATTAATTCAAGAAGTGTCACTCCCTTGTTTTTTGATATTGATAATCTCATCCTTGAAGACCTGAGTTAATAAATGATTAACTCAGTCTAGTAAATGATACAAATATGACAAGATGAATTTGTATGTTTTTTAACCGCAAGTCTGAGCTGTATCACCGGTATAAAAAGAAGTACCAGATTGAGATACTGTTAAAGCTTTATTATTTTCACTGCCATTATTAGGACAAAATACAAAATCACCGGGGTTCGTTGTTATTCGACCACTGGTATTAAACCGTAATCTCCTATCATTACCAGTATATTTTATTTTGTCATTAAGGCTTATTTTTTCCATAACTCGTAGTAAAGAGTCTGTAGAGCTGTTGTATTGACCGCTATTATCACCATCAATGAATACAATGATAATTTTATTTCTGTCCCATCGATTACGACATTGCATTGTGTCATTTTGATTTTTTACTTCACCATGCTGCGCGGCACATATAACGACTATTTCATCTGTACTTGCTGCTTGAGAGCGTGCATAGCTAATATTTCTTTTTAATTCCAACAAAAAATTCTCAGCTCTATTTTCTTCTAGCATATCGCTGCTATTCCAAATCGCAATTGATGCAATGATCCCAACGATAGCAACGGTTACCATGAGTTCTAAAAGAGTGAATCCGTTTTGTTTGTTTTTCATATTAATCTCATTTACTGCTAGTCATTTAAGTATAGCTATTTTTATACAATAAATTATACCATGATCGGTTGTTTTATCACCGTAATTCAATCGCTTTGTTTGCTATGAACATCATGATTGTCTAAAATCGAGGCAACTGGAGCTTTCAAAAGTAATTAATATGAAAAAAATAGAAGCAATTATCAAACCTTTTAAGTTAGACGATGTGCGTGAAGCGTTGTCGGATGTAGGTATAACAGGTATGACGGTAAGCGAAGTTAAAGGCTTTGGACGTCAAAAAGGTCACACTGAGTTATATCGTGGCGCAGAGTATATGGTTGATTTTTTACCTAAAGTAAAACTTGATATTGTATTGACTGATGAAGATGTAGACCGTGCAATTGAAGTTATTGTAAAAACGGCACAAACAGGAAAAATCGGTGACGGTAAAATATTTGTCACTGATGTTGAGCGTGTAATACGTATTCGTACTGCTGAGGAAGATGAAGAAGCGATTTAAGATTTTCTTCTACGCAGTAAAAAGGCGCTTACTAAGCGCCTTTTTGTTTATTTAGTTCTTTTATTTAGTTCTTTTATTTAGTCTTCGTGTTTGCTTTGCGTGCTCACTAAGCTCAGTTAAACCTAATTGGTCGTAACTTTTTTCCATCATTTCAAGCGCGGGATCTAAGTAACTGCTTTGTGAGTAGTGTTCAACAACAAACTTACCTCTATTAGCAGCAGCTAAATAAGCTTCACGCTCATAATAGTAAGTGGCTACTTTTAATTCATAACGTGCCATACGATTTAAAAGCCATACTAAACGACGCTTAGCTTCAGGCGCGTAATCACTTTTCGGAAAGCGTTTTACTAGTGTCGATAAATCGGTAAATGCAACACGTGTACGGTTTGCATCTCTATCAGCTCTATCTACACCAAAGTACTCTTGGAACGCATTTTTATCTGCTTTAATGTTTACTAAACCACGCATGTAATACATGTAATCTAGGTCTTTATGGTTTGGATTTAAGCGAATAAAGCGGTCAATGGTTGCAAGTGCTTGTTCAGTATTACCTGATTGGTAATGTGCATACACTAAGTCCATTTGTACTTGTTTAGAGAATGGGCCAAACGGGTAGCGAGAATCTATTGCACTCAAAAGTTCAATTGCGCGAGCATATAAACCAGAATCTAGTGTTTCTTTTGCGTCTTCATATAAAGCGTGTGCAGACTTATTCGGTACACGTTGAATGTCTTCTTGGTCTGGAGCAGACGAACAAGCGCCTAAACTAAGTACAGAAACTGAAAAAACAATGGCAAATGCACGTTTCCCTATTTTATTTATCATTTTATTTGTTACCTTCGATGTCTTCGGCTAGGCCAAGTCGGTAAAACCGAGTAAACTATGCGTATTATATTATGCTTTTATTAAAAGCGATTCTAACCCAGTCGAGCAAAGCTTGCACTGGTAAATTGGGTAAAGTTACTAATGTCAGAGCAAATTTCTCTTCAAGCCGACGTTCCAACCGAATTAGGTGGTAAACGTCTAGACCAAGTATTAGCACAATTGTTCCCTGATTATTCACGTTCTCGTATAAAAACGTGGATATTGGATGATAAAATCACCGTAGACGGTGAAATTTTCAACACTCCACGCGAAAAGCTACTAGGTGGTGAAGTTGTAAGTGTTGAAACAACAATTGAAGCACCACGCGAATACGAAGCACAAGATATCAAATTAAACATTGTTTATGAAGACGATGATATTTTGGTAATTAATAAACCAATGGGCCTAGTGGTTCACCCTGGTGCGGGTAATCCTAATGGAACAGTGCTAAACGCATTACTACATTACTACCCTGAAATAATTAACGTACCACGCGCGGGTATTGTGCATCGTTTAGATAAAGACACGACCGGTTTAATGGTTGTAGCTAAAACGATTCCAGCACAAACGCATTTAGTAACAGCGCTACAAAAGCGTGAAAACTTCACGCGTGAATATGAAGCACTGTGTAATGGTACTATGACCGCAGGTGGTATGGTTGAAAAAGCGATTGGCCGCCATCCGACTCAGCGTACGCATATGGCAGTACATGAACTGGGTAAACCGGCAATTACACATTACCGTGTTGCTGAAAAATTCCGTGCTCATACTCGTTTACGCCTGCGCTTAGAAACAGGTCGTACGCATCAAATTCGCGTGCACATGGCACATTTAAATCACCCGCTAATTGGCGATCAATCTTATGGCGGCCGTCCGCGTCCACCTAAAGGTGCAACACCTGAGTTATTTGAGTTACTTCGTAGCTTTAGACGCCAAGCACTACATGCTGTAAAATTGAGTATTGCGCATCCAATCACGGGTGAAATGATGACATGGCAAGCACCTATCCCAGACGATATGGTTGCTATGACACTCGCATTACGTGAAGATACTAAAGCTAATCCTGATATCGATAGATAATGCACTTATTGTCAGCGACATGGCAAAACCTTCATAAAGTAGGAACGTTAAGTACTACTTGTGAAGGTGGTGTTTCAAAAATCCCATTTAAAAGTTTTAACTTGGGATTCCATGTTGGTGATAATCAAAATCATGTATCAAAAAATCGCTCATTATTAACAAATCTCCTACCTAAACCTGCCGTGTGGCTAAATCAAGTTCATAGCTCTAATGTTGTTATTGTTGATGAACATTTTGATTTTGATGAGTTACACGATGCTGATGCGCTTTATACTCAGTTATTAAATCAGCCTTTGGCTATAATGACCGCCGATTGTTTACCTATTTTATTAGTCAGTGATGATGAAAAAGAAGTTGCAGCTATACATGGCGGCTGGCGAGGGCTTGAGCAGGGAATTATTAAAAATACTTTGGAATGTTTTAGCTCAAAGTGTGAAAATATAAATGCGTGGCTAGGGCCTGCAATTGGGCCAACTCGATTTGAGGTTGGGGCTGAAGTGTTTGAGTTATTTCAAAAAAGGTCCCCTTTATTTATTCAAGCATTTACACTACAAACTAATGGTAAATATCTTGCTGATATCTATGGTATTGCGCGTACTTTACTTACCCAGCAAGGCGTTAAAAATATTACGGGTGGCGACTACTGCACAGTCTCTCAAAGTGACTTATTTTTTTCTTATCGACGAGATGGACAAACTGGACGTATGGCTAGTTTGATCTGGCGCAAGTAATTCACATCTTTAATCATTATATTTCCCCCTACACCTTGAACAAACACCTAAACATACCCATTAATTAAGCAATTAGATTATTTAATAGGTAACACCATGCGTTTAGATAGATTTACAAGTAAATTTCAATCTGCGCTTTCTGATGCGCAATCGCTAGCCCTTGGTCGCGATCATCAATTTATTGAACCCGTACATTTAATGTATTCATTGCTAAAGCAAAGTGGCTCTAGTGTACGTGCATTATTTGCACAAACGGGTGTCAGCGCTGACGAACTCAACACCAAGCTTTCACAAGAAATAGAAAAATTATTTAAAGTAGAAGGTGTAGGTGGCGACGTCCAGCTATCAAACAATATGGCATCACTTATTAATCTATGTGATAAGTACGCGCAAAAACGCAAAGACAAATATATTTCAAGTGAATTATTTGTACTGGCGGCATGCGATGATAAAGGTCCACTTGGCGATATATTTAGGTCGTTAAATATTACCTCGACTAAAATTGAAACTGCAATTAAAGCGATTCGCGGCGGTCAAAAAGTTGATGACCCAAATGCCGAAGAAACACGTCAAGCGCTTGAAAAATTCACGATTGATCTAACTGAGCGAGCAGAGCAAGGTAAGCTTGACCCCGTTATTGGTCGCGATGACGAAATTCGCCGCACGATTCAGGTACTACAACGCCGCACTAAAAATAACCCTGTATTAATCGGTGAACCAGGTGTTGGTAAAACAGCAATTGCCGAGGGGTTAGCACAGCGTATTATTAATGGTGAAGTACCTGAAGGATTAAAAAATAAACGCGTACTATCACTTGATTTAGGGGCGTTAGTTGCGGGTGCTAAATACCGTGGCGAATTTGAAGAACGTTTAAAATCAGTATTAAACGAATTGGCTAAAGAAGAAGGCCAAGTCATTTTATTTATTGATGAAATACATACTATTGTAGGTGCAGGAAAAAGTGACGGTGCCATGGATGCAGGCAATATGTTAAAGCCAGCATTAGCACGCGGAGAATTACACTGTGTTGGCGCAACCACGCTTGATGAATACCGTAAATATATAGAAAAAGACGCAGCTCTTGAGCGTCGATTCCAAAAGGTACTTATTGAAGAGCCATCTGTTGAAGATACCATTGCAATATTACGTGGCTTAAAAGAGCGATATGAGTTACATCATTCAGTAGAAATTACTGACCCCGCGATTGTTGCTGCGGCGCAGTTATCTCATCGTTACATTAGTGACCGTCAGTTACCCGATAAAGCGATTGATTTAATAGATGAAGCGGGTTCTTCGATTCGATTACAAATTGACTCCAAACCAGAATCGTTAGACAAGCTTGAACGCCGTATCATCCAGCTAAAGTTAGAAGATAATGCGCTAGCGAAAGAAAAAGACGAAGCAAGTCAAAAACGCCGAGCTGAAATGCAAGAGTTGATCACCGACCTTGATGGGCAATATCGTGAGCTAGACGAGATATGGAATGCTGAAAAAGCATCACTTCAAGGCACGCAAGTAATTAAAGCCGAGCTTGAACAAGCAAGATTAGATTTAGATGTAGCGCGAAGAGCAAGTGATTTACAGCGTATGTCAGAGCTGCAATATGGGCGAATTCCAGAACTTGAACGAAAACTTGATTTAGCCTCACAAGCCGAAATGCAAGAAATGACTCTGCTTAAAAACCAAGTAGGTGAGGATGAAATTGCTGAAATACTGTCTCGCTGGACAGGTATTCCTGTTGCAAGAATGCTACAAGGTGAGCGTGAAAAGCTGCTGCAAATGGAAGATAAGTTACACAGTAAAGTAATAGGGCAAGATGAAGCGGTTGTTGCTGTTTCTAACGCAATACGACGCTCACGTGCCGGGCTTGCAGATCCTAATCGTCCTATTGGTTCTTTCTTATTTTTAGGTCCAACTGGTGTGGGTAAAACAGAGCTGACAAAAGCACTGGCTGGTTTTATGTTTGATACCGAAGATGCCATGGTGCGTATCGACATGTCTGAGTTCATGGAAAAGCATTCAGTTGCACGTTTAGTAGGGGCACCTCCAGGTTACGTGGGCTACGAAGAGGGCGGTTATTTAACCGAGGCAGTACGTCGTAAACCTTACTCAGTGATATTGCTTGATGAAATAGAAAAGGCGCATCCTGATGTGTTTAATATTTTACTGCAAGTATTAGATGATGGCCGATTAACTGACGGGCAGGGTAGAACCGTTGATTTTAAAAATACTGTTATTATCATGACCTCAAATTTAGGCTCAGATATTATCCAAGAGCAAGCGGGTAATAATGATTACACGACCCTTAAAGCTAAAGTAATGGAAGTATTAATTAATGAGTTTAGGCCTGAATTTATTAACCGTATAGACGAGACTGTCGTGTTCCACCCGTTAGCAAACGAGCATATAAAAGAAATAGCTGATATTCAGTTAATGAAATTACGTGAGCGTTTAACTGAGATGGGATATCTGCTTGAAATAAGCGATGCTGCTCTTGAGCGAATTGCAGCAAGTGGGTTTGATCCTGTGTACGGTGCACGTCCGCTTAAGCGTGCTATTCAACAAACGATTGAAAACCCGCTGGCACAAAAGTTACTTAATGGAGACTACTTACCAGGTTGCGTGATCGTTATTGATGCAAATGACGACTCTCTGGTATTTTCCAAGCGTTAATTGTAAATAATTAAACTCAAAAGCCGCTAAAATAGCGGCTTTTTTATGTTTGTTAAACTTTAAAAGTTAGTAATAAATCGTTCACCCTACGTGAACCTTCAACAAGTTCAGCTGCTCCTTTTGCCACATTAAAGCTTAAGCTTAAGTTGTTATCTCCAAAGTCTTTAATTTGCGAAACATTATTACTAATATCATTACTAACCATTTGTTGCTCTTCTGCAGCAGATGATATTTGTATTGCTAAATGAGATATTTCACTGATTTGGATAAAAATCCCCTCTAATTCAACTTGAGTTTTATCGGTTGTCAGCACACAATTATCGGCTTGTGCTTTAGTGCTTTGCATTACTTTAGACCAGCTAAATAAAGTATCTTGTATTTCTTTAATAGAACTGTGGATTTGTGTTGTAGCATTTTGAGTACGTGACGAAAGGGTCCTTACCTCGTCGGCTACTACAGCAAAGCCTCGACCATGCTCTCCCGCTCTAGCTGCTTCAATCGCTGCATTAAGGGCAAGTAAGTTAGTTTGATCGGCAATTCCCTCTATTTCACTCATTACTTTACCAATCTTATCGGCTTCAGAGGCTAAGCTGGTGGCTGTGGTTGCAGCCTTTTCTACTTGAAAAGCTAAATCAGATACCATTTTACTATTATCTGCAATATGGTCTTTTATTTCAGAGCAACTTTGATGGGTGTTATTCACTTTATCTGCTGTTTGAGCGGTATTTACTGATATTTCACCAATGGTAGAGCTCATTTGAGTCATCGCTGATGCAATTTGTTCTAAACGCTCACCTTGCGAAAAAATGCCTTTTTCAGTAAGCGTAGATTGTTTATCTAGATCAGTTGCGATGCCATTAAAGCTTAATGTAGAGTCTTTCATACGGCCAAGAACCGTGCGCAATTTTGCGCTTAGCATTTGCTCTCTATAATCACTTACGCTATGCGGTGTATGGCCGCTGTAAATATAGCGAGAGATTGAATCGGCTTTTGCTTTTTGTTCGCGTAATATTTTAGGGGTAACAATCAGTTCGTCATAATTTAGCGCAATAACTAAGGCGCACATCAATAGGCTAATTACAGCTAAAGAGATTGATCCCGTAACAGCAATAAAAATCAGCCAAAGTAATAGGCATACAAAAGTAATACTTTGTCTTATCCCAGTGTGCTCCCGCAGATTAAATAATGACTTATTGGTATTTATTTTGTCGTAAAGGTTTTGTGCGCGTTGTTTAAGTTGAGAGCTCGCTTTGGTTCTTACTGATTGATAACCAACAAGTCGGCTATGCTCAAAAATAGGGGTTACAAAGGCATCTACCCAATAATAACGGCCATCTTTACAGCGGTTTTTAACCATACCGCGCCACGAGTGTTCTTGTTTTAATGTTGCCCACATTTCTTTAAAGGCCGCTTTTGGCATATCAGGGTGACGAACAATATTATGATGCTGACCGATAAGCTCTTGTGCGCTATAACCTGCTACAGAGCAAAACTCTTGATTGACGTATGTTATTACACCTTTGAGGTCGGTAGTAGAAACAAGCTCTTGTGACTCATCAAAGTATACTTCTTCATTTTTTAAGCTTTTATCATTGTGCATTATGTTTATTATCATCCTTTATTGTTGCTGTCATTATATTGGTTACACACTACAAAGCAAAAAATAGCGTCTTTCCTTTTATGCTCATAAGGCAAATAATTGTTTTTATTGATCTAGATCAAATTTAAATATCGAGTAGCTAAATTGAACTCATTTTAAATAAGTTCCGGTCTATTATTTTAGGCTTATATTTTGCGTATTTAATTTATACTTAAATACGCATTTAAAGCATTTGTATAATGCCCAGAGCAATGGCAATATTACGACTTAATATAATGATGTTGGTCATATCAAACGCATGTATAGAGTGGGTAAATAATTATTAACTTAGAAAAATTATATTGTTCTAGCAATTTATACCAGTTGCATTAAATAAGTGATCAATTATAGCGCTAAGAAAATAGCACAATAACAAGGCGAAAATTATGACATATAGTTGTTCTATATGAATGATTTTTAACGCAGTGAGTGCGCTATTTAATGCGATAGAATGATCATATTTTCAATAAAATTGGTATTAATCTTGAGTCTAAGTAATTAGCCCCCATAACCTTATGATTAAGCCACGTGGCCCGAGGAAAGATTTTTTGACAACACATGATTTAGCTAACGCACTTGAAGCGTTATCAGTAAATGAGCACCAACATGCAGTTAAAGGCATTAAACGTGGCATAGAGCGAGAGTCGCTAAGAATACAAGATAATGGTGCAATATCACCTCAAGGTCACCCAAAAGGTGTGGGCAGTGCGTTAACTAACGGCCATATCACAACTGATTTTTCTGAGTCTTTACTTGAATTTATTACTCCAGTTAGTGAATCGTCAACGCAAACGCTTAAGCAATTAAAAGACCTTCAAAAGTTCACTCTAGAAAAAATGGGCGATGAACTACTTTGGCCCATTAGCATGCCGTGTTTTATTGAGCACCAAGACGATATAGTGTTAGCTCAATTTGGTAGTTCAAATACTGGTCAAATGAAAACACTATACCGTGAAGGATTAAAAAATCGCTACGGTAGTATGATGCAAGCAATTGCAGGTGTTCACTTTAATATTTCATTCCCAGATACGCTTTGGCAGTCACTTCATTCTTTACAAAAAAGCAATGCAAGCCTTCAAGATTTTATTTCAGAAGGCTACTTATCGCTTATTCGTAACTTTAAACGCGAACTATGGCTAATAAGTTACATGTTTGGCGCATCGCCAGCATTGTGTAACTCATTTTTGCAAGGTCGAAAAACTGACTTACCATTTAAAAAACTAGGTAAAGGCACGCTTTACTTAGAAGTTGGTACAGCACTGCGTTTAGGTAATTTAGGTTATACAAATAGCGCTCAGTCGTCACTACGCGTAATGTATAACTCGTTAGATGAATATGTAGCGGGCCTTAAAAAAGCAATCAACACACCATCAGAAATTTATGGTGATCTTGATGACTACAAGAGTGAAAACCCTAAGCAGTTAAATAAAAATATTCTGCAGATTGAAAACGAATTTTACTCGCCAATTCGTCCTAAGCGTAATGCGAAAAGTGGCGAAACGCCAACGGATGCATTGCTTCGAGCAGGCATTGAATACGTAGAAATTCGCGCATTAGACGTTAACCCGTTTAGCGAAGTTGGTATTGATATTGAGCAAATTCACTTTTTAGATGTGTTTTTAACGTATTGTTTATTAAAAGATTCAGCTCCAATGGATTGGAAAGAACAAGCACGTAGTACTGAAAATCTCGACACAGTAGTAAACCAAGGTCGAGAAGAAGGGCTAATGCTTAACTTTAATAACACACAGCGTAGCCTTCAGTCGTGGGGCGATGAAATATTTACCCAGCTTACAGATGTCGCTAAATGGATGGATAATGCTTATGGCGTTAACTATTACTCAGATACTATAAAGCGCATGGCAACGTGGATACATAATCCAGAGCTTACTTACTCTGGACGTTACGTGTCACAATTAAAAGAGTCTGGTTTAGACAACGGTCACTTTGCACTAGCATTGGCTAGTAAATATAAGCAAAGCCACGCAGATACTGACTACAGCGAGTTTTTAAAGCCTTGGCTGGAACAACAAGTTGTAGAGTCTAACGAAGCACAAGCTGCAATTGAGCAAGCAGATACCCAGTCATTTACCGCGTTTTTAGATGCGTATTTTGACGGTAAATAACCTTGGTATTTAGCAACATTTAAGTAAAAAAAAACGCAGCCTAAGTTGGCTGCGTAAATATATTCAGGGATGAATTAATGCTGTACTGCTGCATTCATTGAGTCAGACCCACACTTTATAAAAAAGTTCTGTGAGATCTTAGAAAAATGAAAAAAAATGCAATTATCCTATCTCTCGCCATTACTTTAGCCGGTTGTGCTACAGCACCTCCAAAGCAACCTAACGATTTATGTAAAATCTTTGAAGAAAAGCCCGATTGGTATTTCGATGCAAAAGATGCACAAGAAAAATGGGGTTCTCCCAAGCATGTACTCATGAGTATGATGTACCAAGAAAGCTCATTTAAGCATGATGCCGCTCCGCCTATGGAGTACTTCTTATGGATAATTCCTACTGGTCGCGCAAGTGATGCCTATGGTTACTCGCAAGCTAAAACACCAACATGGTCTGATTATATTCGTGAAACAGGCAACAACGGTGCTGATAGAGATGACTTTGACGATGCAATCGACTTTATGGCGTGGTTTGTTTATAAAACGCATAAAGTAAATAAAATCTCTAAATGGGATGCTTACGCACAGTACCTTAATTACCATGAAGGCTGGGGTGGATATAAGCGTGGCACGTACAAAAAGAAAAAGTGGCTAATGGGTGTTGCGAACAAAGTTAAGCACAGAGCTAGCCGTTATGGTGCGCAATTAAAACACTGCGAAGAAGAGCTTGATAAAGGTTGGTTTGAACGTCTTATATTTGGCTAGATAGTTATTAATGGATATAAAAAAGGAGCCAATTGGCTCCTTTTTTATTTAGCGAGAACGCTTATTCGGCAGTATCTTCACTTGTTTTATCATATTTTCTTTAACTTCGAGTACTTCAATAGGATATCCCGCGATACGTAGACTAATATTTGCATCAGGAATATTCTCCAAGTATTCAACAATTAAACCACTCAAAGTTTTAGGTCCATCGAGCGGGAAATCCCAACCCATTTCTTTATTTAAATCGCGTACGTTAGCGCCGCCATCCACAATACATGAGCCATCAGTTTGTGTTTCTACTTCTTCGCTCGGCGTACGAGTTTGCGTAGTTGTAAAATCGCCAACAACTTCTTCTAAAATATCTTCTAGGGTCACTAGGCCTTGGATGTCGCCATACTCATCTACCACTAAGCCTATGCGTTCTTTAGATTGCTGAAACTTTAATAGCTGAGTATTTAGTGATGTTCCTTCAGGGATAAAGTAAATTTCACGTACAGCTCGTAGCAAAGATGGTTTATCAAATTGCTCTTTTGTAAGTAGACGAAGCGCATCACGTGAGTGAATAAAACCTACTGCATCATCTATATTATCGCGATACAACAACACACGAGTATGTTGTGCATGGGTAAGCTGGCGACTAATCAGCTTCCAATCGTCATTAATATCAATGGCCACAATTTCGTTTCGTGGGATCATAATATCTTCAACGGTTACTTGTTCTAAATCTAAAATTGAAGTCAGCATACTTTGATGACGAGCAGGAATAAGTGCGCCTGACTCATTGAGTACTGTTTTTAATTCTTCTTTACTCATGCTGTGTTCGTCGATTTGAGCAGCACTAATACCAAATAACCGCAGTATACCGTTTGTCATCCAGTTAATAACCACGACAAAAGGGAACAGAATTTTTAGTAATCCCTTAAGTATTATTGAACTTGGAAAAGCAACTTTTTCAGGGTAGAGGGCAGCAAGGGTTTTAGGTGTTACTTCTGCAAATATAAGTACAACTAGAGTTAACACACCGGTTGCTATAGCAATACCTAGGTCACCGTAAAGGCGAATACCTATGATGGTTGCAACTTGGGCTGCTGCTATATTAACAAGATTATTACCGATTAAAATTAAACCGATGAGCCTATCTGGACGGCTAAGTAATTTACTGACTCGTTTAGCTGCACGATGATCCTCTTTAGCGAGGTGTCGCAGGCGTATACGATTGATTGACATAATTCCGGTTTCTGAACCAGAAAAATAAGCAGAAAAAAGCACCAAAAAACCTAAAATGATAAATAGGGTACTTGTCGATATGTCGTCCAACGATGGATCCTTTTCTTATAAATCAATGCGTATTAAGCTAGAGTGAGCAAGCAGAGTCAAGTTAAAACTTATTTAGTATCACTTCTTGTATGAAACGGCTGCCAAAATAAGCGAGTGTGAGGACAAATGCAGCGACCATGATTGTAATAACCACCGGTTTACCGCGCCAACCCTTTTTCATATGCCCGATAGCTACAACGGCAAAAATAGCCCACGCAACTAACGATAATATTGTTTTATGAATGAACTCTTTAGCGAACATTCCATCAAGAAATACGAACCCTGAAAGTAATGCAAATGTGAGTAATATAGTGCCTAAATTAAGAAGTTGGTAAAGCTGGCGCTCCACAACCATTAAAGGCGGAAGATGGCTATGCACAATTGCTAAATCTTTACGTTTTAAACGTTTATCAATAAAGTAAAACTGTACACCGTATAAAGTAGCGATAATTAAAATACAGTAGGCTAACAAAGATAAAGAGATGTGCGTTACTAAACCCACCTCAATATTAATACTTTGCAATAAAATATGATGAGGAATAAATAAACTGGCAATGGTTAGTAAGGCACCAAAACCATAAACAACGGGCAACAATAAAGTAGCAGGGAATTTTAGCGAGACAGCTGTCACCGAGACCACAATCACCCAGCACGTCAAAAGAGCGACGTTTACGATACTTAAATCTTGACCGTCGGCTCTAAAAACAGAGTTAACTAATAGCAGCATGTGCGCCACTATAGCAACCGTGCTTAAAATAACGGTTACTTTTTGGCTTGGGCCTTGTTGATGAAACAGGCGTGAAAGCACGTGAGACGTTGCTAACACATAAAATAAACTGGCAATAATAGTTAAACTAATAATCAGCATTGTGCTTGGGCCACTTAATTTGAGACAAAATAATCCTTGTTGTTATATAGCCATTGTATTTTATAGCAAAGCAAATGCATAGACCTTAAAAAAAGAAACTCATCAAGGTGCACTTGAACACTATATTGTAAGACGCCATATACGGTATACTACTTTTAATTGAAACTTAATAAGTCAATCTAGGTTAATTGAAAAATCAAATTAATCGTAAAATTTAAATGGATTGATATAAACGTCTTATCGGAACCGTTACATGTTTGAGAACCTCCAAGAACGATTAGGTAAAACCTTAAAAAATATCAGTGGCCGTGGCCGTCTGACGGAAGACAACATAAAAGACACACTTCGCGAAGTGCGTATGGCATTTTTAGAAGCCGATGTGGCATTGCCTGTTGTTCGCGACTTTGTAAAACAAGTTAAAGAACGCGCAGTTGGGGTTGAAGTTACAAAAAGCTTAAGCCCAGGCCAAGTATTTATAAAAATAGTGCGTGAAGAACTAGAAAAAGCAATGGGCGAGGCTAATGAAGAGCTAAGTCTAAATGCGCAACCGCCAGCCGTTGTAATGGTAGCGGGTCTACAAGGTGCGGGTAAAACCACCAGTGTAGCTAAGCTTGCTAAGTTTTTAAAAGAGCGAAAAAAGAAATCAGTACTTGTAGTAAGTGCCGATGTTTATCGTCCTGCGGCTATTAAACAGCTAGAAACGCTTGCAGCAGAAGTTGATGTTGATTTCTTCCCAAGTGATATTTCGCAAAAGCCAGTTGATATTGCAACCGCTGCAATTTCTCATGCTAAAAAGAAATTTATAGATGTAGTACTTGTTGATACTGCAGGTCGTCTACATGTTGATAGCAACATGATGGATGAAATTAAAGATCTTCACAAAGCAATCAACCCAATTGAAACCTTGTTCGTTGTTGATGCAATGACAGGTCAAGATGCGGCGAATACAGCTAAAGCATTCGACGAAGCATTACCACTTACCGGTGTTATATTAACAAAAACCGATGGTGATGCGCGTGGTGGTGCTGCTTTATCTATTCGTCACATCACTGGCAAGCCTATCAAGTTTATGGGTGTGGGTGAGCGCACTGACGCACTTGAACCTTTCCACCCAGACCGTATAGCGTCGCGTATTTTAGGCATGGGTGACGTACTTTCATTAATCGAAGAAGTCGAGATGAAAGTAGATAAAGAGCAAGCTGCTAGAGTTGCTGAAAAAGTATTTAAAGGCGCAGGTTTTACTCTTGATGATTTTGCTGACCAATTAAAGCAAATGAAAAGCATGGGTGGCATGATGTCAATGCTTGATAAGCTCCCTGGTATGTCTAACTTACCAGATGCTGTTAAAGGTCAAATGGGTGATAAAACATTTATCCAAATGGAAGCTATTATTAGCTCTATGACTAAAAAAGAGCGTGCACGCCCAGAAATCATTAAAGGTTCGCGTAAAAAACGCATAGCAGCTGGCTCTGGTACACAAGTACAAGAGATTAATAAGTTGCTTAAGCAGTTTACGCAAATGCAAAAAATGATGAAAAAAATGAAAGGTAAAGGCGGCATGACTAAAATGATGCGCGGTATGAAAGGCATGTTACCACCTGGAATGATGGGCGGCGGCGGTCCTAAATTTTAAAAAGTACCATTAAGTTACTTTTTAAAATAATAGCGAATCATATTTAAAGGAGCAAATAGCTCCTTTTTTGTTGAATAAATTATGCATGTAATACACCTTTAACTCTTATTTGTCGTTGAGATCACGGTTTAACCTACTAAACTGCCTTTTTGGTTCACTTCTTACTTGCGTTATTGCCAAAAACTCGTACAATTCCCCAGCTCCCCATTCTGGGGAGTAAATCTTATTAATGAAAACAGTCAATCTTTATAGAGGACGGTATGGTAACTATTCGTTTGCAACGTGGTGGCGCTAAAAAACGCCCTTTCTATCAAATTGTGGTTGCGGATAGCCGTTTCTCGCGTGACGGTCGCTTCATCGAGAAAGTAGGCTTTTTTAACCCAATTGCTTCAGGTCAAGAAGAAAAAATTCGTTTAGATTTACCACGTGTTGAACACTGGGTAGGTCAGGGCGCATCTCTTTCAGATCGCGTAGCTAAGTTAGTAAAAGACGCTCGTAAAGCGGCTTAATAGGCGTAAGTGTAACCATGAGTCAAGAGAACACCTCATCAATAATTGTCGTAGGAAAGCTCGGTGCCCCATATGGTATAAAGGGCTGGCTTAAGGTACATTCATTTACTGATGATCCCGTAGGGATCTTCGATTTCAGCCCGTGGTTGATAGGGCAGCAAGGTAAATGGCAGTCCTTAGAAGTGGTCGACTGGCGTCGCCACAACAAAGGCTTTATCGCTAAATTTGCGCAGGTAAACGACCGAGACGAAGCAATGGCTTATACCCATGCAGAAATCTCAATGGATGCAGCGCATTTACCAGAACTCCCGCAAGGTGAGTTCTATTGGCGAGATCTCATTGGCATGTCTGTTGTAACCGATAAAGGTTATAGCTTAGGCATTGTTGATGACCTGATGGAGACAGGATCAAATGACGTACTGGTTGTTAAAGCAAACAGTAAAGACGCATTTGGTCAAGCTGAGCGTTTGATTCCTTTTTTAACTGATTCAGTTATTAAAGAAGTTAAATACGACGCAAGAGAAATTACCGTAGACTGGGATCCTGGTTTTTAATGACGCAAACTAGTTCATTATGGGTAGGGGTGATAAGCCTTTTTCCAGACATGTTTGACGCTATTACAGACCAAGGTGTTACCGGTCGCGCAGTAAAAAATGGCTTAATTGATTTTAACTGCTGGAATCCACGAGACTACGCTTTAGATAAGCATAGAACCGTAGATGACCGTCCTTACGGGGGCGGACCTGGTATGTTAATGATGGTTGAGCCATTAAAAAAAGCGATTGCCGAAGCTAAAAAAGCAGCTGGTGATGGTGCTAAAGTAATTTATATGTCCCCGCAAGGGCGCAAACTTGATCAGCAAGGTGCTAGCGAACTCGCTAACTCTAAAAAACTGATTTTGATTGCCGGTCGCTATGAAGGTATAGATGAGAGAATAATAGAATCATATGTTGACGAAGAATGGTCAATTGGTGATTTTATTTTGAGTGGTGGTGAACTACCTGCCATGACATTAATTGACGCAGTAGCGCGATTAGTGCCAGGTGTGTTAGGTCATAATCAGTCAGCAGAACAAGATTCGTTTTCGGATGGCTTGTTAGATTGTCCACACTATACACGACCAGAAACATTGGACGACAAACAGGTTCCTGCTGTATTACTCAGTGGTAACCACCAAGAGATAGCAAAATGGCGGCTTATGCAGTCATTAGGCAGAACTTGGTTACGACGTCCTGACTTGTTGCATAACCTAGCTCTGACTGAGGAGCAAGCGGTATTACTCGCGAAATTTCA
Source organism: Pseudoalteromonas sp. RB2-MNA-CIBAN-0110 (assembly GCF_040309305.1). Lineage (NCBI taxonomy): Bacteria > Pseudomonadati > Pseudomonadota > Gammaproteobacteria > Alteromonadales > Pseudoalteromonadaceae > Pseudoalteromonas > Pseudoalteromonas sp. RB2-MNA-CIBAN-0110. The sequence continues at coordinate 68,419 of NZ_JBEOOQ010000016.1, forward strand.
GCAAGAGTACCAAAAAGCTTGTGGCTAGAAGACAGTTACACCTAGGAAAGTGAGAAACATAATGGCAAAAGTAAACCAAAATATTATTAAAGCGCTTGAAGATGAGCAGCTTAAAACAGACGTACCTGCATTTGGCCCTGGTGATACAGTGGTTGTACAGGTAAAAGTAAAAGAAGGTGCTAAAGAGCGTCTACAGGCCTTTGAAGGTGTTGTAATCGCTAAGCGTAATCGTGGTCTTCACTCAGCATTCACAGTTCGTAAAATCTCGAACGGTGAAGGCGTTGAGCGTGTATTCCAAACGCACAGCCCTCTTATTGATAGCGTAACAGTTAAGCGTCGCGGTGCAGTTCGCCGTGCTAAGCTTTACTATCTACGTGAGCGTTCTGGTAAATCTGCACGTATTAGAGAAAAACTTAACTAATACGCGCTGTTTATCAACGCAAAAAAACGGGTTGCATCCTTCGGGTTGCAACCCGTTTTGGTTTTAGAATATTATTTTCTCAATTCTCAATTCTCAATTCCTCATTAGTAAAATTTCCGCTTTAGCCTTTTCTCAGTTAGCTGATCCTGTTAGTATTTATCGTATTGATTAGTTTACTTTTATGTAAATTTATATTTACGTTATTTGGTTTTTTAAGGTGGGACGAACGTGGCTGACATAAGTGATTTAGCACAGCTAAGAGAAGGTATAGATGAATGCGATGCACAACTTGTTGCCTTACTCGCTAAACGTAATGGTATTACGCAAAAAATTGGTGAGATAAAACAACAAACAGGCGCGCCTTTACATGCACCTGTCCGTGAAGCAGAGCTATTAGCGGCAAGACGACAAGAAGCAATAAATCAAAATGTAAGCCCAGATCTCGTTGAAGATATACTAAGACGCATGATGCGAGAAGCCTATCAAAACCAACAAGCAAAACTTGCATGCGCAGCGCCAGAGCTTTCGCCAATTGTGATTGTGGGTGGTCAAGGTGCCATGGGCCAGTTATTTGCACAGCAGTTTATTCGCTCAGGTTACGAAGTTAAAATCTTAGATAAAGATCAGCAAAACGATGCTAAAAGTATTTTAAAAGGTGCCAAGCTGGTAATGATTAGCGTACCTATTAATGCATTGGACGCTGTCGTTGCTAAGTTACCTAAACTAGATGAAGACTGTTTACTAGTTGATATTACATCGGTAAAGCAATCGCCTATTAAAGCACTAAAAGCTGCGCACAGTGGCCCTGTGGTTGGTTTACATCCTATGTTTGGGCCTGATATATCACACTGGGTAAAACAAACAGTTGTTGTATGTGAAGGGCGAGAACACCAAGCGGCAAAAGGTTTGTTACAGCAGTTACAAGTATGGGGTTGTCAGCTTGTTGAGCTTGATGCTAAAAAGCATGATGAAGCAATGCAAATTATTCAGGTAATGCGCCATTTAACGACATTTGTGTACGGACAATTTCTAGCAAAACAAAGTCATACACTAGAAGAATTACGTAGCTGCTCGTCACCTATATATCAATTAGAACTGATGATGGTAGGGCGTTTATTTGCGCAGTCGCCTGAGCTTTACTCAGATATTATGCTAGCACAATTCGATGATGTAGAAACCTTACTTGCACAGTACCAAGATACCTTCGCAAGTACATTAACAAAATTAAAAGCGGGAGATAAAGCAGCGCTTATTGATTCTTTTGCTGAGGCGAAAGTTTACTTTTCTGACTCGACAGAACACTTTTTAACGCAAAGCAGAAGCTTATTAAATAAAGCGAATGATTCAAAAGTTTTAGATTAATATTTATTATACCGTTTGCTTAAGTATGGGGATTTAATTCGTTAAATTGCTAAAATATTTATGCAGACTGGTACTAGTTAACGAAAAAGGGCCGATATCGGCCCTTTTTGATTTGTAAAATTGCTTATCAAGTATTAACGCTTACTGCCTGTAGTGACTCGCTTTGGTAGCATCCTAAAATACGTACATATTGGGTGTGCTCTTTAAGTTCTTCTAGCGCTTCTTTTACTTGGCTTTCAGCTAAGTTTGCTTCTAGGTCAACATAAAAAACTTCTTCCCACGGATTGCCTGGAGTAGGGCGAGATTCAAGTTTTACTAAATTAATCTTATGCTGCTTAAAAATCATTAACGCATCGGCTAGTGAGCCCGCTTGTTGTTTTGTCGACATGATCAAACTAGTTTTAGTTGGAATTTGGTTAGACACTTGTAGAGGCTTACGTGCAACAACAATAAAGCGGCTATGGTTTTCGCTTTGATTAGCTAGGTTTGATTTAATAACCTCAAGCCCGACGTTTTTCCCCGCTTGTGCAGAGCCAATTGCAGCACTGTATGGTGTGTTCAGAGCTGATTGTAGCGCGCTTGATGTTGAGTCACATGTTTCGTGTTGTAAATCACCTAAGCCCTGTAAAAAGCGGCTGCACTGCGCAAATGGTTGTGGGTGTGCAAATATTTTTGTTAGTTGACTAAGTTCAGTATCAGGGTTGGCGAGTAAGCAATGCTCTACACTGTGAGTTACTTCTCCAACAATAGATACTTGCGCGTGCTGTAATAAGTCAAACACCTCGTTAATACTGCCAGAGCTTGTGTTTTCAATGGGTAATAAACCAAAATCAGCTTGTCCGTTTTCTACTTTACCTGTTATTTCGTCAAACGATGTACAGCCAATTTCAACTAATTTACCCGGGCGGCGGCTAAAGTATTTATGGCATGCTAGTTGGCTATAAGAACCCTGACCACCTAAGTAAGTTACACGGTGTGTTTCACTAAGGGCATCTGGATTCAGGTTTTTTTGTAGCATTGCTTGTTGGTGTAAAACAGAGTCTTCCAAAATAGTTTGAAAAACATTATTCACGTAGTAAGCATCTAAACCTAGTGATTTACCATAACCAATCAGTTTCTCTAAAAGTGCGAGTTCACGTGCTTCATCGCGAATTGGCTTGTTGTTAGCAATTTTATATTCAACCACACCGTGGCTAATACGACGACGTTTAGCTAATAATACGAGTAAGTCGGAGTCTATTTCATTTATATCGTGTCTTAGTGCATTTAATACATCATTTGTCATTTTGGTATCCTCATTCCAAAAGTAAGCTGTTATTACACAGCAAAAACAAAAAAGCCTCCCGGTTGGGAGGCTTTACTATTCGATTGATTTTATCTCACAAACAGGGAAGCCTCTTCTATATAAAGAAGCTAAAAAACGAAAAAAAAGTGCGAGAGATAAATATGTTCATGCAGTTAATGTATGGAGAGTTGCTACCAATGTCAATAAAGATCTAAATAAGCTTAGAGTACTATTTATTTCCCTATATTAGTTTTTATAGAAAGTTTACAAATAATTTATATATATGAATGCGGATCTGGTATATTTCGTTAACTGGTTCAAATAATAACAATTATTAATAATTAAGGTTGACCCGTGGTTTACAGACGCCCTCCATCGCGTTTTGGATTGAATTCTTTAAGTGTAAAACTATCGCTACTCATATCCGCTATTTGCTTAATAGCTGGGGTATGTGCGGCTGCCTTAATGCTTAAATCTGAAGAGAAGCAACTCGTTTTTGAAGAACACGAAGTTTTAAAAAGCTCGACAGACTTATTAGTGAAGCAATTTAATGAGCGCATTAAAACAAAAGTAAATATTGCTCAACAAGCTAATAACGTAGTAACACAACAACTTTTTCAACCCAATTCACCAATTAATTTAAGCAATAAATCACAGTTACAATTTAATAGTGACGGTACGATTCGCAGTGCCTCGGCTGATGGTTTATCAGCAGCATTTTTACCACAGCAAAATTACTCTCCTTTTTATAAACGCCTATTTAATGATTCTGAGATGCTGTGGCGTATAATTTCTCCTACACTGGTACACGACTTTTTTAACTTTTATCTAATAACAGATGATGATTTTATTCGTGTTTCTCCTCCAAATTGGGCATTAAACGCACCTGCCGACTTTAGAGCAACGAATGGCTCAACTTATAAATCGATTAAAAGCACGCTTGAAACAGTAAGAGAGCCTGCATGGTCAAAAGTCTATTACGATACAGTATGGCGCAAATGGGTTATTAGCTTACTAGTGCCAGTTTATGTCGATAATGAGTTTTTAGGTGTGACAGGGAGCGATATTTCCCTCAACAAACTTATTTCATTTTTACCTGTTGGTGATAAAGAAAAACACCTACTTGTGTTTGATAGTAAAGGGCAATTGTTAGCACACCCAGATTTAAATCCGACCTTACTAGCCGACTATGGTAGTGATAATAAAGCACTCGCTACTAACGAATTTGTAAACCCAGCGCTGCAGTCGATTATTGATGATGTAATTGCGGTGAAATTACCTGAATACGCAAATTCGTTTGAAAAAAATGACGAAGCTCATATTATCAATATTCGTAAGATTGATGACTTAGATTGGTACATAGGGGTATATAAAAAGCGTTCATCGACGTTATCTGCATTACAAGATTTAAAACTGAAGTTTTTTGGTCTCTTTATTTTATACGCAATATTAGTTGCCTTATTGCTGCATCAAGCGCTTTATCAACTAGTCCTTCGCCGTTTACATACTTTGGTTTATGCAGTTACAAGTTTTGGCAAAGGTCAATTAACTACAGAATTCCCACCAGAAAACAAAGATGAAATTGGCACGCTTAATGGCTCATTTAGAGACATGACGGTAGAAATTCGCAAACTTATCGATGGCTTAAACCAGAGAATTACAGAAAAAGAAATTGCTGAAAAAGCAGCTAACCGTTTATCTAAAGCGGTAGCATTCTCGGGCACTGGCGTTGTGATCACCGATGAGAATTTTGTAATTGAATACGTAAATCCAAAAATGCTCGAAATGACAGGCTACCCAGAAAGTCATTTTAATAGAGCACCATTACTTAATATTATTGCCTCAGAAATGTCTATTTTAGTTGAAGATATAGACATAGATTTACGCAGCCGTAATTACTGGCGCGGTGATACATTAATTCAAGGCTTGAATAAAGAGCCAATTTGGGTGTCTTTAAGTGTTTCGCCAATTCGTGAAGAGGGCGGTGAAATAACCAGCTATGTAGCATCTGCACAAGACATTTCGTTTGTAAAAGAAAGCCAGCGTAAAATGGAGCAGCTTGCTTACTTTGACACCCTTACGGGCCTTGCCAACAGAACGTTTTTTAGAATGCAATTGCGTAAATCAATGGCATTAGCAGAACGTGGGCACTATGCATTTGCATTGTTTTACTTTGATTTAGACGAATTTAAACGTATTAACGATACATTAGGTCACGATGCCGGCGATCAATTATTAATTGAAGTGGCAAACAGACTTAAAAAACGTTTACGAGCCGAGGACACCATAGCGCGCTTAGGTGGTGATGAATTTGCAGTATTACTCAGTGGTATAGAAAGCCAAGCTCACGCGACTGATGTTGCCAATACAATTCAAAAAACACTGAATGTGCCTATAAAACTAGGTAGTAATGAAGTTATTGTGAGCGCGAGTATTGGTATTACAATGGCTCCGTACGATAGCCTAGAAGAAGATCAGTTATTAAAACATGCTGACTTAGCAATGTATGAGGCAAAAGCAAAAGGGCGTAATACATTCCATTTTTATAGCCAAGAATTGAACGCAGCTGCTAATGAGCGTTTATTTATTGAAAATGAGCTACGTATAGGACTAAAAGAAAAACAGTTTGTAGTTTACTACCAACCTCAAGTTGATAGTCGTACTCATCAGGTCATTGGCTATGAAGCGTTATTAAGATGGTTCCACCCAACTGAAGGCGCAATCCCTCCAGATAAATTTATTCCTATTGCAGAAGCGACAGGCCTTATAGTTGAATTAGGCGAATGGGTGCTTCAAGAGTCTTGTGATTTTGCCGTAAGATTAACAAAGCAAGGCTTAGAAAATAATATATCGATAAACTTATCGGCTCGCCAGTTCAAAGACTCAAGCTTAGTCTCAACACTGAGTAAAATGATAATTAGGACGGGTGTTTCGGCTAAGCGCCTTCACTTAGAGCTTACCGAAAGTATGCTAATGGGAAATGTAGAAGCTGCAATTACACAACTCCACGAGCTTAAAGCCTTAGGTATATCTATTTCTATTGATGATTTTGGTACTGGCTATTCGTCACTCAGTTACTTAAAACGATTCCCGGTTGATATATTGAAGATTGACCGTTCATTTGTAAAAGATATCCCTGAGGATACAAATGATATGGAAATCACTGCCGCTATTATTGCCATGGCGCAAAAGTTAAAGCTAGACGTGGTCGCAGAAGGGGTTGAGACAATAGAGCAGATGCAGTTTTTACAAAATAATAATTGTTTCATTGTACAAGGCTATTATTTTAGTAAACCAATTGCTGAGCACGAACTACCAAAATTGTATGAAAGGTTAAATGAACTCTCAAATAGCGAAGTAAGTAGTTAATAAAATTGCGGGTTAACCACCCGCAATTTTAACTTTAAATTTTAACGCTTCTAAAATAGCTTTTAGTTTATCGCGGTCATCACCTTGCACTTCAATAATGCCTTCTTTTACTGCGCCGCCTTGGCCCATTTTGCTTTTTATAGTTTTAGCTAACTTTTTCAAATCATGATCTTTTGGATCAATGCCTACAACTAACATTACGCCTTTGCCTTTACGTCCTTTTGTTTGACGCTCAATGCGAATAAAACCATCTTTAAAAAGCTTAGCTTCTAACTCTTTTTCTGGTTTTGGCTGGTCAATGCGCCCCGTACTTGTTGAATATACTAAGTGACTATCACTCATACCTTACCTTTATGGATAAAAATTAATTAAATATTGGCGTAAATGATAGCAAATTTGAAGTTGTGTGTTTTTCTTTTTGCTAAATACTTTTAACAGGTTATATTTAGTTCAAAGGAAATATTATTGGAGTTTAATATGAGTTTAACTAAGAATGAATCAGTCGATGGCACTACATTAACAATACAAATCAAAGGTAAATTTGACTTTAATTTAGTGCAATCTTTTCGCCAAGCTTATGCTCAAATGAGCGAAAAAACAGTAAAGGTTATTATCGATTTAAGAGAGACTGACTACATGGATAGCTCAGCACTTGGCATGTTACTTAACATGAAAAAAACAATTGATAGCCAAGTGAAAACTATTGAAATAAGCAATTGCCAACCTCAGCTTAGAAAAATTCTACAAATTTCACGTTTTGATAAAAAGTTTGATATTAGCTAATGATACATGTGTTAATTGTGGATGATCAGGCGCTCAATCGCATTTTACTAAGTAAAATGCTTGAGCAAGAGGGTTATAAAATATCAGTGGCTTATAACGGGCTAGATGCACTTAATGTACTTAAAAGAGAGCAAATAGACGTTGTTTTACTTGATGTTTTAATGCCTGTAATGGATGGTTTTGAAGCTGCTGAAAAAATAAAGCAGCAGTATAGTGAAGTTTACTTACCGATTATTTTTATAACCTCCTTAGAAGATCAAGCAAGTTTTGAGCGCTGCCTCGAAGTGGGTGGCGATGACTTTATTCATAAACCATTTGAAAAAGTTATTCTGCATGCAAAAATTAAAGCACATATTCGCACCAGAGAGCTGAGTAAAAAAGCAAACCAGCAAAAAAAATTGCTTGAATATCATCATAATCAAATTGAACGTGAACACGAAATAATTGAGCATATTTTTAATAACTCATTAGAAAACCAAGGTAAGTTTAAAGAGTATTTAGATTTTAATTTATCACCTGCCTCTATGTTTAACGGCGATATGTTTTTAGTAGCGCAAAGCCCAATCGGTAATTTGTATTGCATGTTGGGAGATTTTACGGGGCACGGCCTAGCTGCGGCTATTGGTGCATTACCAACTTCTCGTGTGTTTTATACTATGGTACAAAAAGGCATGGCGGTTAACGATATTGCCAGCGAGCTAAATACACTACTGTACAACCTCCTACCTGGGCATATGTTTTGTGCTGCAACCATTATAGAGCTTAGTGCATCAGGTAAAAGTGTTTCTGCATGGATGGGCGGCCTTCCAGATGCGTACCTAATAGATAAAGACGGTAATGTAAAACAAACATTAGAATCGCAGCATATGGCGCTGGGGATTTTAGATGAACAAGAATTTGAATATGAAGTTATTCATTTTGAAACAAATAGTAATACACGCCTAGTATTAGCAACCGACGGTATTATAGAAACAGCAAACAAAGAGGATATATTTTTTGGGGAAGAGCGTTTTTTACAAACCTTAAAAAGTAAATCGATGATTAGTAGTGAAGACATAGTTGCTAATGTTACTAAGTTTGCAGATGGTACTAAGCAGCAAGACGATTTAAGCATTGTTTTACTAAACTGCCTGCCTTTAATTCCCGTGGAACAAGAGCGAGAAGCATTTTCTACTTTGGCTTTTAATTTGTCTTTGAGCTTAAACTCAGAGCAAATAAAAAAAACAGACCCCGTTTACGACGTCGTTAATATTTTAAGTAGTGTTGAGGGGCTAAATACTCATCGTTCTAATATATTTTTACTGTTGTCTGAGGCTTATAATAATGCGCTTGATCATGGTGTATTAGGACTTAACTCAGAAATTAAAAAACAAGAGGACGGCTTTTTTCGATATTACGAGTTGAGAGAGGCAGCCCTTGCTAAACTTACAGATGCCATGATTATTATTGATATGCGCTATTGCCCCGACACGCTCAGTTTATATTTTATTATTTGTGATTCAGGCCGAGGGTTTAGTAGTAAGCACGATGAGTTGGCAAAGGCTAATAACGAATTTGGCAGAGGGGTGTCTTTATTAGAAGAAATAGCCGAAAAAGTCACTTATAACGCCAGTGGTAACCAAGTTGAAATGTGCTACAAGTTGAGCTAGCTCTGTAAAAATATCCATGCTATTATTCTCGAAACTTTAGATGTATGGATGGCCAAATGATTTCTTCTTACTTAAAACAAGCACAACTTAGTGCTAATCCAGCTTTGATTTCAACAGAGCTTGAAAAGCTTGATCTACATTTAGCAAACACTGCTTTGCCTGATGTGTGTTGGGAGTATCAAATACCAGAGCTTGGCGAGGGCGGTGCATGTAGTTTATTTGGTTACTTACAAGATGAGCCATTCAAATTAACTGACTATATTAAAAATGATGAGCAAACACAGTTTAAGCTGGCTACTTTACAAAGTATTGTAAGCTACATTGAGCAGCAAACGGGCGTTGATTGGTATGGTATTTATCAATCAACTAATACCCCCGAAGGTAATCAACTATTAAAATTGGCTTATCATGGTGCGCCTAGTCGTCCGTTGTTTCCTTTAACGCAAGCATTTGCGGCTGGCAGTAACAACGTACAGGTTGCGCTATCTCACAAGGGCCGCATTATTAATAACGTTGAGGCGTATTTATCACAAGGTGGTGAATACTACACATGCGATCCTAAAGTTAAATCAGAAACTTGCCTACCTTTATTTAATGCACAAAATGAATGCGTTGGTATTGTGGATGCAGAAGCCTTTAAAAATGATTTTTTTGATGAAAAGACGCTTGCCGTTTTAATTGCATGTTGTATTAAAATTCCTCACTTTCTAGTGTAAATAACGCTAGTCAATATGATGTGCTTTTATGTTAAGCTTAGCTTAACAGCTAACCCCTAAATAACGATAAGAGATAGCCAATGTTCTCAGTATTAAAACCATTACCAACAGATCCTATTCTTGGCCTTATGGCGGCCTATAAACAAGATACAAACCCTAATAAAATTGATTTAGGTGTAGGTGTCTACAAAGATGAGCAAGGCAATACACCGGTTCTTAAAGCGGTTAAAAAAGCTGAAGCGTTTCGTCTTGAAAACGAAATGAGCAAATCTTACATTGGTTTAGCGGGTAATTTAGATTACTGCCAAAAAATGGAGCAGTTACTATTAGGTGAGCATCAAGTATTACTAGCTAACCGCGTACGTACCGCGCAAGCTCCTGGTGGTACGGGTGCACTTCGTGTTGCAGCTGAATTTATTAAGCGTTGTAATACAGACGCGACTGTTTGGGTAACTAACCCAACATGGGCTAACCATATTAGCTTGTTTGAAGCTGCAGGCTTAACAGTAAAAGAATACCCATATTACGATTACGAAAATAAAGATTTATTGTTTGATGAAATGATCAACACACTTAAACAAGTGCCTAAAGGTGATGTGGTTTTACTGCATGCATGTTGTCATAACCCAAGCGGTATGGATTTAAACGAAACACAGTGGAACACAGTTGCCGAACTTGCAAAAGAAGTTGGCTTTACACCACTTGTTGATATTGCATACCAAGGCTTTGGTGCCTCACTTGAAGACGATGCACGTGGCTTACGTATTTTAGCCGATGCAGTAGAAGAGCTAATTATTTGTTCTTCATGTTCTAAAAACTTTGGCTTATACCGCGAGCGTATTGGTGCATGTTCACTAATTGCAAAAGACAGCGCAACAGCAGATATTTCAAACTCTGTAATGCTAAGCGTTGTACGTAGCATTTACTCAATGCCGCCAGCGCATGGTGCTGACATTGTTAATACTATTTTAAGCAGTACAGAGCTTACACAATTGTGGCACTCTGAGCTTGATGAAATGCGTAGTCGTATAAATGGCTTACGTAGCTTAATTAAAGAAAGCTTAGCAACTAAAGATATTGCTCAAGACTTCTCATTTATTGAACGCCAAAACGGTATGTTTTCTTTCTTAGGTATTAATAAAGAGCAAATTGCTCGCCTACAAAAAGAATACGGCATTTACATAGTTGGCTCTAGCCGCGTAAATGTTGCAGGTGTTAGTCATTCAAATATTGAATACTTTTCAAATGCTGTAGCTGACGTTTGTAAATAAACGCAGTTAATATAAAAAACCGCACATCATAATGATGTGCGGTTTTTTATTATCTAAATTTAAACAAAAAGCAGCAATCTTTAACCGATAGCAGGAATAAGCCCCGCCATTTGCATAAACTGCGCAGCAATAATAGTTATGCCACATATAGCTGCTATACCAAGCCCAACATTCCCACTTTTAACTTGGTAGCCTGTTTTATTTGATGTTGTACGCTGTTTATAAACCATTGCTACAGGCAAAAATATTGCCAGTACAACAAGTGCTATTGCAGCGTACCCTAAGGCCATAATAAAGCCCTGAGGATAAAACAATGCAAAGCCAAGTGGCGGAATAAACGTAATTAAGGCCGTTTTAATTCGGTCCGTTTTATTGTCACCCTTTTTAAATGCATCAGCAAAAAAATCAAATAACCCTAAACTCACCCCTAAAAATGATGTCGCAAGTGCTAAGTCAGCAAATAACTTAACGGCCGTTGCCACACTTGGGTTATGCGCAATACTTGCCACGCTAGATACAAACCCATTAAGACCTTGGCTGTTGAGTAAATCAGCTTGACTCATAATACCTTGGCTAAGTAGTTGCCAAAAAATATAAATAACTAAAGGTAGGGCGGCTCCAGCAATCATTACTTTGCGCAGTACTTTTATTTCAACACCAACATATTTAACAATAGAGGGGATAGAACCATGAAAGCCAAACGAAGTAAATATAACCGGTATAGCTGAAAGGATTAATCCTTGCTCCACAGGCATCTCTAATAAGTGCTTACCCTGCACATAAGGGGTAAGCATGTAAAACAAACTAGCTAATACAATAATTTTTATTGTAAATAACACTCTGTTTAGTTTATCTACCTTGCTAGTGCCTAGCGTTACCACACTTGCAATAATAACAGCGAGAATAACAGAGCCAAACTGTGGGGCTATATTTACATCAAAGCCTATATTTATACGCGCTTGGAGTTGTGCACCACCACCTGCAATATAAGCAGCGCATAAAGCGTAAAATAAAAAAACCATCGAAAAATTCGCAATATATTGTCCGCGCTTTCCAAGCCATAATTTAGCCAATGTATTTAACGTTGCATCGCGTGGTGCATATTGGTGTAGCTCTAACATGAGTAGTGCGGTGTAGGTCATTAGTAACCAGCTAGCAATTATTAATGCAAGTGCAGTACTAAACCCAAGCCCGGCAGATGCAATTGGCAATGCCAACATACCCGCACCAATAGTGGTGCCTGCAACAATTAACATGCTTCCAGTTGTTTTATTTTTAAGCACTTAATTACCTTAATTATTATTAATATTGATGCACCATATAACTAGTTGCTCAAATCTCAAATAGTTTTGTAATAAAAGAGCAGTATTAAAATGTAACTTACAATTTACAACTGTATTTATTAAGGACTTTAGTGTTTAAAAAGTACTAAAACACAGTAGTGAGCGTATAATTTATTCTTTGTTTTATTCATTCATATAAAGCGTAGGGATGGCACGTGCCAGTTAAAGTATCGTATTTTTTAATGGTTCTTATATGGTCCACTACACCACTGGGTATAGTGTGGAGTAGTGAAACTGTATCGCCAACACTTGCAGTGTTAATGCGAATGCTGGTGGGGCTATTGTTAGGCGGCTTAATTGTTGCCATTACAAATATTAGAGTGCCTTGGAGCAAAAATGCATGCTTACTTTATTTTTATTCGAGTATAGGTATTTTTGGCGGTATGTTGTTGAGCTATATGGCAGCTAAAACAGTCCCTTCTGGTATTATTTCGCTTATGTTTGGCCTTGCACCTATTTTGTCGGGGTTGCTTGCTCAGCAATTATTAAATGAACCTAAATTTAGCCCGATTAAATTAGTTGCGTTAGCGTGCGCCTTAATTGGCTTATATTTTGTTAGTTATAACCAAGTACAAAACTCGCAAACTCAAGGGCTCGGGTTGCTTTATGTGTTTATGGCTGTCTGCTTTTTTAGTTTAAGTGGTGTGATGATCAAGCGCGTACAGATTGCGATTCACCCTATGGCAACAACATTTGGTGCCTTAGTTTTTGTAACCCCACTCTTTTTTATTGCTTGGTGGTTATTCGATGGCGAGTTGCATATACAAAACTGGAGTGCAAAATCATTGTGGGCTATTGGTTATCTAGGAATATTTGGATCTTTAGTGGGGGCTTTGGCGTATTTTCATGTGCTGCAAAACCTAAATGCAAGCACGGTATCACTTACTACACTTATAACTCCTAGCTTTGCGTTAGGTTTGGGAGCTTGGCTAAATAATGAGTCATTAAGCCAAGAACTAATAATTGGTGCGGTTATTATTTTAATTAGTCTAGGTTTTTTCCAATTTGGTGATAAGTTTTTAAAGCGAAAGAAAGTAAGCGCAAATTAACTTTACTACATTTTTTCAATTTGAATAATTAAACGACGGTTTTTGTCTCGGCTTAAAATGTTATCGTTATTATCAACAAAGCGTTTTTCGCCCAAACCGGTTGTTTGTACTTTTGCTTCATCAACACCCAAGCTCACCATATAATCTTTTATAGTTTTGGCGCGCTTGCGCGATAAATCTAAGTTATTCCAGCGTCCGCCATAACTATCGGTGTATGAGTCAATACTAATGGACTCTATGCTTGCATCATTTTTTAAATACTCAGCAATCTTATCAAGACGTTGTTGCGAGGATTTAGTTAATTTACTGCTGTTAGATTGATAGTTCATTACAGTAAACGAAATATCTTCAAAGCTGTAAGGGAGTAGCTCATCACGGCATTGTAAAAAAGCCCAGTAAGCTTGTTTAAAGTTTACGCTCGATATACCAACGGCAATTTTATCGGCACTGTTTTGCCAGTCTTGATAATAAAAAGTAGGGTAGTAGCCTTTTTCAAGCTCGGTAAGCATTTCCCATGCGGTTTTATTGCCTAGCTCGCCATCAAACTTTTTAAGTAATTTCATATTTGCAATATCGCGAGCGGGCAATCCTGCACGCCATGTAGGTGGCACTGCTTTTAAACCTGCAATTGCGTAGTTATCTGGGCGTACAACCATATCTAAATTAAATGTTAAGTTTTTATTTTTACTTGCTGAAGCTTTAAAAATAGCTTCCCCATAATAAGGAACTTCATGATTTAATTGGCATTGTAAGCGCGTGGTTTTAACGACTTCCCAGTTGGAGTTGTCTTGGGTTGCTGTATATTGGCGCATAGCAGCTTGCGAGTGAGTACTGTAAAGTACTGCACTTATACTAAGGCTAATAAATAACAACTTATACTTCATGGTGCTCTCCAGCTATCCGGGAATGCCAATAATTTGGCAAATTAACGACTGCAATGATTAGTTTGTTCTCTACATAACTAACTTATAAGTTAAAGCAAGTTATGTGCCTACAATTTTAAAGCAATAAATACTTAAATCCCCTAGCCTAGGGGGCATCAATTTTGACATAATAGTCAGCTTACACGTATAAACAAAGAAGACTATGGCAAATACTGAGCAAACACCTTTCGCAAAACGCTTTCGTGGATTTTTTCCTGTTGTTATTGATGTTGAAACTGCAGGTTTTAACAAAGAAACAGATGCCTTGTTAGAAATAGCAGCTTCTGTTTTAAAAATGGATGACGAAGGACTGCTCAGCATAGATCATACTGTTCATTTTCATGTTCAGCCATTCGAAGGCGCTAATATAGAACAAGCAGCCATCGACTTTAACGGTATAGACCCGTTTTCACCATTACGTGGCGCAGTACCTGAAGATGAAGTAATTAAAGAAATATGTAAAGTAGTACGCAAAGCGCAAAAGGCTGCTGGGTGCCAACGCTCAGTTATTGTGGCGCATAATGCCGCATTCGATCATGGCTTTTTAAATGCAGCAATAGAGCGTAATAACATTAAGCGTACGCCATTTCACCCGTTCGTAAGCTTTGATACAACATCTTTAGCGGGTTTAGCGTTAGGGCAAACTGTATTAGCAAAAGCATGTAGAGCGGCTGGTATCGAGTTTGATAACAGCCAAGCGCACTCAGCGCTTTACGACACAGAACGTACAGCTGAGCTTTATTGTTTAATAGTAAACCGCTGGCAGCAATTAGGTGGTTGGCCATTAGCGCCACTAGATGACGCTGAAGTTGAAACTGAAAATGACGAAGAAACTAAAACGTCTGAGTGATTTTACCCTCAGTTAGCTTAACTAGGTGGGGCGGGTAAATACGCGAAAATTGTTTAGAATCTTTCGCTATTTTAAGCTCCACACCAGGGTGCATTAATTCATTTACTTTTAAGCGGCTACTGGCAAGTAATTGCACTATTTTTTGCTTAATAAGTAGTTTTTGACGATGAATATGCGCAGAGCGTATTTTTATATGCTTTTCATTTTCAGTTATCTTATTCATGAATTGCTGGCGCTGAGCAGCCCCCGCAATTTTACTCGCTTTTTCGCGAGCTTGTTGTAAAGCGGTTACTTTAGTCGCAAGTACTTTTTCAAAATCGGTGATTTGTATTTGCTTTTGGCGAAGCTCAAACCAGAGTTGCGCTAAAAATACGCGTGTTTTAGTACCGGCTGGCGCGCCTAGTTCACCCGTTTCAATGCGCATAGCATCTAAAATATTACCGCCAATAATTTTACCTCGCGGGTCATTTGCTTTGCCTACACGTATTAATCGCCTAGCACTTAAATCACAATGCAGAGCTTGGCGTTCAATAAATAAATCTTGTTCGGATTTAATGTTGCAGTACTGGGCATAACCAATAGAAATAGTTCGTTGAGCGGTTATACAGCACGTAAATGCTTCCTCGCCTTCACGTTTTCGGCCAATTGCGCCAAGCATTATGGTTACCGCACTTTTACTTTCAACAGTTCCTGATTCTACAAAACCAAGTACCGTAATATCACCGTTGGCTTTTACACGCATACCGTCTTTAATATCACCAGTAATAATTACGCTACCATCAAAATCAACATGGCCTGTACTTACATCTACGTTATCAAAGCATAAAACGTCATCTACACGCATACCACGGGGTAGGGCAACGGGCACACCTTTGCAGTCGGCAATAAGCATATTAGGATTATTAGGATCTACTTTTGTACCTTCGAAAGGCTGGAGTTGGTGATCTTTACCTGGTTTTGCACTAATTGAATCGCCAAATACCGTATAGCCTTCTTCTCCAGGTGTAGCTGCAATACGCTGCATTAAGGGAGTGCCAGGTTTTACGGTGATAATAGCGCCAAGGTTTTTCATATCAACCTTACCGCCTTCTTTAGCTTGTGGGCTAAGTACTCGGTCTTGAGCTGTTGAGCATAAACGTACAAATTTGGCATCGCTGCCTTCTTTTGGATTGCGCCCATGTGCAATTATGGCACTGTAAGAGCTTCCTGCTGGTTGCTCAAACTGCTGGCCTAAAAAGGTATCAAGCGCACGAGGACTTATTCCTTTTTTAACACCTGCATCAGCAAGTGCTTTTTGCGCGCCTTCCATAGACAAAAGTGCGCCACCTTTAGCTGTAGTTAATGTTGCTTCTGCGACCATGTTTTTTTCATCAATATTAATGACAAGCGACGCATCTACAGCTTTAGCAACGACAAGCGATACTTCCTGATAATTTTTAGTTGGCGCAAAAAGCTTTCCAATATTGGCAATGACAGCTTCGTACTCACTAAACTCAGATTGCTCTAGCATTTGCGTTAACTGAGTACTCGTAACAGGAAAACCACTATCAATAGGGTGACTTTCTAAAGAGACAAACCCTGTACTTTTATCAAATGAAAAAACCGACATTTATTAATTCCCTACTCTATGCCTGTTATTATTTTTATTTTTTACAACTAAAGGTTTAGAAATAGCAAAAACCTTAACTCCTCATTTGAACACAGGTTAAACACATTGTTAAGTAAATGTTTATATAGGCTTGCATAAACTAAATTTTGGTTACTTAACACGCGATTGGCACATACAATTAAAATAAAGCGTTACTAGGCCTTGAGTATCAGTACTTTACTCAGTTATACTGTTTGCACGCTCTGAATTGAGTTACTAATTCAGGGGCTGATTAGGATTCGACGGAATTCAAGAAGCCCAAGGTGCATGTCGAGGTGCGGTTTGCCTCGTTAAACAGCCGCAACCTAAAGTAATCGCAAACGACGATAACTACTCTCTAGCAGCTTAGGCTGGCTAGCGCTCCTTCCATGTATTCTTGTGGACTGGATTTTGGAGTGTCACCCTAACACCTGATCGCGACGGAAACCCTGGCCGGGGTTGAAGCGCTAAAACTAAGCGGCCTCGCCTTTATTTACCGTGTTTGTCCGGGACTTAAAGGTTAATTAAATGACAATACTAAACATGTAGTACCGACGGTCGAGGCTTTTCGGACGGGGGTTCAAATCCCCCCAGCTCCACCAATAAAGGTTTTTGAACTCGTTATTCGAAAACCATAAGAAACCCGCAAATTTGTTAATCCAAATTTGCGGGTTTTTTTATGCTTATAATTTTATTAATGCAATTGATTTGTTTTGTAGTCTCAGGAGTTAATAATACGGTATTGCATGACGGCTTAAAATTAACAGCTTTAGATAGTTGATTTATTAGATAGTAACCAAAAATATCTATATCACACAGTTGCAATTGGCAGGTTAATTAAACTTTTTAAAATTAAGAAAGTGCATTATTCAATATAAATCGTGCCAATCACCCCAAAGCCTTTTTGCCTTAACAGCTAAATTTATATAATATCATTTGTTAAATAACGGATTAACTGAGTCTTACAAAAAATGGAATTATATGTCACTCCCAAACAGACCAAAATCCCTCCATAATTTAGACTTAAGAATCAAGCACGTATTTGAAGTAAAAGCATTCAATTGCGATTACTGCTTCAAAGGTTAAATCCACTTACTTTTAGGATGAAATGTATGGCGTTAACAGATGCTGTTATTAACAAAAATGATAAACGACATAATAATGGCCCTGTAGTTGATGATGTTGCTATAGATGAAATTGACTTTTATATCGCTGAATACACTAAAAGGATGACTAATTTTGCAGCTAAGAAAAAGATCAATGAAAGGTTTACGTTTGTATCGCTTGTAATTGTCTTGCTATCAGCTGGTTTAATCTACTCACCATTCTTATTTGGTGTTGATGTTTTAGAGTATGGCTACTCAAGGTTGATTGTCAGTTTGTTTCTCAGTATTGCAGGTATGATTTTATTTGTTAGCTACTTGGTTAATAGACTTAAAGGCTATACCAGAGCATGGAGCAGAAATCGCTTAATGAAAGAGCAGCTGGAAATTTTAGTTCGCGAATATCGTTTGGGTATTCGAGATAAAAACGTATCTACAGATCGCCATTATATAAACATCGAGCAAGAAAATATCTTATCTAAATTATTCGAACTTGAAGTAAAGAATAGAATCGAAACTCACGCAGACATAGTTGGTGACTACATAGCTGTACATGAAAGCGCGTTCAGCTGGGTTAAAGGATTAAGGAAATAACAAAAATGACAAAAAATTACGTATTCGATATTGGTAAAACAGAATTTAAAGATGACTACTCTGATGGAGAGCTTTGGCAGGATCATGCCAAAGAACAATTAGTTCTTAACTTAGAAAGTATTTTAAAGGATGCAAAAGAGTATGCATATTTCCGTAAAAATAAAAAAGATTGTAGAGATAGTGGTAATGAAACTTGGCTATCTCATAATGCAATTTTAGTAACAAGTCAGCGTGGGTCTGGCAAAACTGTATTTCTACGAAATAGTAAAGCTATGTGGGCTGAAAGTAAGAAAGATACAAGCGAGTTGTTCTTTCTAAAAGTAATCGATCCCACTATGCTTATGGCTAATGATTCCTTTGCGAATGTTATTGTTGCTCAGATATATGATGCTGTAAGCAAAAAGCTTAATAAATTAACTTGCTGCGATGATAGAAGTAAAAGAGAGCGGGATACATTCCATCGTTATTTAAAAAAACTCGCTGATTCAATGGGTAAAACATCTGAGTTTAATGGCTCAATCGGCATAGATAAGATTTTGAAATATAGCTCTGGTATTCATTTAGAAGCTAACTTTCATAATTTTGTTGAGTCAGCAATTGAGATCTTAGGGTGTAAAGCAATCGCAGTATTAATCGATGATGTTGATATGGCTTTAGATAAAGCCTTTGAAGTAGTGGATGATGTTCGTCGTTTTTTAGGATGCCCATATATAATCCCTGTAGTCAGTGGTGACCTAAAGCTTTATGAACATATGACGCAGAATCACTTTGATGAAAAAGCATATGATAACAAATGCGATAATCATCGACTCAGAGAGGCAGGGCAGGAACTGAGTGAAGAGTTAACTGACGCCTATTTAACCAAAGTTTTTCCTGCACCTATGCGAATTTCTCTGTTTAATGTAGATCGTTTGTTGACGAAAATGATCATTGTAGATGAAGATATAAAACACATATCTTTTTATGAGTACCGAGAAAATATTTTTAATCAGTTCTATCATTTTAGACATAATGCTGAGGCTCGTCGAAATTGGCCTGAGCTTTCTTCTGCGCGAGAGTTTACCCAATTAGTTCGAACTTTAAAGCCTAGTGACCTTAATAAAGATGTTTTAACTACCTCACAAGAAATTGCACTATATAATCGACTAAAAAACTGGGCAATTCAAAAGAAGAGTGGTGAGTTATTGGCACTTGCTGAGACTGTTATAACTTTACTTCAGAATACTCATACAGACTTCGATATCACTGAGCTATTGGTATTCAATATCAAAGCGCAAATAGATGCAAATCTATATCATTGGGCAGAATTTGAAGTCCTTCAGAGTCAGGCTGAGTCGTTAGGCTCTAAAAAAGATAGCGCTAATAATTTAAGATCGCTAGAAAGCGTATTTAAAGATTATGCTCGGTGTTTACAGTCAATGCCTCCGCTCGAGTTCATTTTTGAAAAATTATTTATTGGCAAAAAAGTTACGGATAAAAATAATAATAAAGTAGATATAGATTCTTCGCATGTAAAAAAAATTGAAGCCTCAAACTTGTATAGAACAATAAACCCAAATGATCTTCAGTCTGGTAGCTATCGTGTTGATGATATATTGAAGGATATATACACTGAGTCTGAAATGTACTCAACGCTAAATAATGAACATCATTTTATATTTTTTAGTAGAGCTTTTGAGTTAATAGCCTTCTCATTCCGTATGCCTAAAAGTGGAATGAAGCAATTAGATCAAATATATAAAATAATTTCCCGAAAGCCATTTTACAGTCTAATAAAATTAGCTGAAACTAAAGTTGCTATTGATGGCGAGGAAAAATCTAATCTGAATTCGAATTTCAATGATACTTTAAATAGTACAGCGATAGCTTTGTATAGCATGATTACTAGCTGGCAGGATATGCATTCCGCACTTCTTCAAAATAACTCATTAACTAAGTTAGTAGCACTACTTTCTTATTCTTTTAATGGTGTTTTTACTGCATTAAATATCATAAAAGGAAATCTATCAAATAAGCTTATAGATGAAAACTTAACAGATATGATTTTGAGGTTTAAATATAATTTATTGAATACAATAATCAGAGCTGGAATTTATGGTGAGGCTATACAAGCAAATGTTTTAGTTTGGGCTCAAACTACCACTGTTAGATCTATATCGAAAATAAATAACTCAGAGCGAACGTATACTCGTAATTATAAGAAACTTATTGAAGAAATAGAAAGCTGTGATAAAGGCGAAGTAGCAAAAAAAGTAACTTTACTAGACGTTAAAGATTTACATGATGCAGTATCAGAGCATCCAGTATTCTCGGTGTTTATAAACACGGATAAAACAGTGATGACTATGTTGAAGGTCGGGAAAGCAGGGGTCGACGATGAGAATGAAAAGGAAGTAAACAGTGAATTATCACGTCCTAATGTTCCTGAGAAAAAAAGTAGAAGCCATACAATAAGGAAGCCTAATTTAAGTGAATTAGGAAAATGTGAAGTTCTTAAAAAGTACATTGATACTGAATATTGTAAAGATGTTGCATTTCTACTTCAATTTTTTCACCACAACACCAAAAATATCAATACTATCAGACTTAAAATAGAAGAACTCAGTTCAAGTGGTTCTATATCAGGAATAATAATTCCTCGGTTAAAAAGAATCGCTAAAGCTATAGATATGAGTCAAATCAAATCTTGGAATGATGAAAGCTTTATCTCCAATATAGAATCTCCGATTATTAGTAATATCTTAATTGTCATTCGCAATATGGAAGATTTAGATGCTTAAAACGTGTGACTTTAATATAGTTAATGCTGCATATCTATCTTCTGATCGATTACTGTTATTTAGCTTTATAGGCCCCCCTAATTACTATGGTGAAAAGGAGATAATTCAAAATCAATTATTAAAAGCTGTAATAGATTATCATCCTTATGTTCAGCGCAAACTTCGGAGTGATGATATTAATGCTATGTTGGATAGCTTTGGCTTATTGGAAGAACGCTTTAACGAAAAAAAATTACTCACTAAACTAGCAAAAGAGTTTTTACGCTGGCATGGCAATTGTTTTGTTGTTAAACCTGAAAAGTTAAGTCAGTGGCTTGAGTTACAGACATTATGTGATGGTAGTTGGGTAATTGGCCAAGCTTATGCTGACCTAATAAATGATGACGACTTTGACGC
Organism: Pseudoalteromonas sp. RB2-MNA-CIBAN-0110; assembly: GCF_040309305.1. Lineage (NCBI taxonomy): Bacteria > Pseudomonadati > Pseudomonadota > Gammaproteobacteria > Alteromonadales > Pseudoalteromonadaceae > Pseudoalteromonas > Pseudoalteromonas sp. RB2-MNA-CIBAN-0110. The sequence goes on from NZ_JBEOOQ010000016.1 coordinate 89,940, forward strand.
ACTCGAGGTTGCACATTGCATTGAGCTGTTTCAATGCCCATTTGCATTACCTAAAAACGCTAAACAGATTGCTGATAACCATGTGCATCTCGGAGGGCATGGTTCTTTAAGTCCAAGTTTATTGAGTTTCTGTTTATATGGAGCTAAAACAAAGAAAAGTTTTAGTTGGCCTACACGTCCGGAATACATCGTTTGTGAAAGTGGGTTATTAGAAAGAAATGATTTAGCCATTCGATGTGCACTGATTGCCGATGAACTTGTGGGGCAAATATTTGAAAGCTCGGAAAAGCCAATCACTTTGAAATGTAACTTTAATTCCACATTAAAAGAGTTTGAATACAATGCGATTACAGGGATAGAGTTTTCTGTAAATGAATTTTCATCGCAACAGCTTATAAGTAAAGCTACATGCGAAGGTATGCCTTTGTCTAAAGCATGGCTATTGTATTTAACTGGATTGCTTGTAGATACAAGAATTGCAGCAGGAGAGCTACTGCCGCTTATTAGATACTGTAATATTCTGCGCAACTATATGGTTGTTTCAGGTGTTGGTCTCACTCAGTTTGTTGAGTATTTTAGGTTTAAGGGTCGTGAAACAAATTCAATCTCGTTTCAAGATGATGATCAACGTCTTATTACTGATATTGATAAATCAACATTCAGAGAATTTCGCTTTGGGCCTGCGCTTTTATTTAATAAAAATGAGACAAATTTAGCTCCTTGGCATTTTGCGAAAAAATTAAAGCAGCTATATTTAAGTTCACTATCAGATAATGTTCACTTAGTGGTTCACTTCACTCGAAGTGGCAAACGCGAAGACAAACTGCAAGAAGCACTTCGCATTAAAATAAAGAATCAAGTTAACTTATTACAAGATTTCACGCATTCAATTACCTTTTCTGAGCAAGAAATTACAACATTTAGTGCTTTATTTAAAAAAACAGATGTGTTGGTTGATCTGCGTAAAGCTATAAGAGGTTATGATGTGGCTGGTAACGAAAATGATTTACCGATAGAAGTTTTTGCACCAGCATTAAGAAAGTTAAGAGATAGTAAGTATCCTGTGCGAGGTATTGTTTTCAATAGACAGGTTAAGCCGCATATAACTGTACATGCGGGAGAAGATTTTAGCCATTTATTATCGGGTATGAGAGCCGTTGATGAAGCTGTCGTATTTTGTGATTTTCAAGAAAATGACAGGATAGGTCATGGTTTAGCGTTAGGTATAGAGCCTAAGCAGTGGGCAAAACGTCAGCAAACGGCTTACTTAACAGTTGGAGATCATTTAGATAATTTGGTGTGGTGCTATCATAAAGCGCTTACTGTAACTCAATCTGTTCCTAGTTTAGTTGGCGTTTTACCACTTCTGCAAGAGAAAATTCAATATTGGAGCGAGTTCTTATTTGGTGAGTCTCAAACTCCCAAACGCTTGTATGACGCATGGTTATTAAGACGCAATTGCCCGCTGCATTTAAAAGTTTATGAACAAACAAAATTTAATTTAACTGATATTATAGAAGATGATGCTATTTATAGCGGATGGGTAATTGATAGTAATGACTTCAGTAAAAATAATATTACTAGCAAGAAAGTTGCATTATGGGAAAAGTATTTACAGGGTAATTTAGATGGTGATTACTTTTCAAAGCGCGAAAAAATTGTCAGCATAGATTGTTTTTGTGATTTAAAGGTAGACACTTTTGGCTATGCCGACGGTCGTTTATTTGATTCTATTTCCCTTCCTGAACTTGACTTATATGAAGCTATTCAAGACTGGTCTATGGAGTATTATGCAGCTAAAGGCATAATCATTGAAGCTTGCCCAACTTCTAATATTTATATTGGTCGATTTGAACACTATCACGAACATCCTATTTTTAGATGGGACCCACCTGAACAGGATTGGCTTAAGCAGGGTGAAAAGTACAATCGCTTTGGCTTGAGAAAAGGGTCAATTACAGTATGTATCAATACGGATGACTCAGCCCTAATGCCAACCACAATACAAAATGAGCACCGAGTACTCCAAAAAGCTGCTGTTGAGCATTTTAGTGTGGGCGTTAATAAAGCGGAGGATTGGATAAAACGTGTTCGTCGAAAAGGTGTAGAGATTTTTAAGGCTAATCACTTAGATTGGGTGAATAAATAGTTATTAATTAAAAGAACTTTCGAAAACCATAAGAAACCCGCAAATTTGTTAATCCAAATTAGCGGGTTTTTTTATGGAATTTATAAAATAAAGTTTAAGTATTTATAATTGCGCGTAACTTCATTTTTATCGCAATTATAAAAATACTGAATAACGACAACATACTTATTAACAACGTTAGATTAAGTATTGGGTTGCTGCTTTGCTCATCCGCATTGGCTGGGGAGGTGTTGGTAGCTTGTGTGTTTTGCTGTTGCCTAATATAGCTTTGGCTGATCCAATCTACCGCGTTTATCCATTGTACTTTGGCGGGATCAGTATTGTTTAGCATCCCTATTGCGTGCTTATCGTTATCTAAGCTTTTTGAAAGTTGTATCAGTTTATTAAGCGACAATTACGGTGGCCGGTCTAGCGACAATTATCTTGGCCGGTTGATCTGATAAGGTTCGGTACAGCAG
>NZ_JBEOOQ010000017.1:0-84902 GCF_040309305.1 Pseudoalteromonas sp. RB2-MNA-CIBAN-0110
TGTTAATGTGCCGTCGTTTAGGCTGCTTGCATCAATTGGATCGGTGACATATTCACCGTTTTGAACGGTTGCCTGTACTTCAACGGGCGGGTTAACGCCATCGCTAATTGTTACAGTAACCGTTTGACCGTCTTCAACGTCAGTAACCGTACCGCGCACTACTATTGCAGCGCTTTCGCCGTTACCATTAATAACTGAGTCGGCTGTTTTATCTATAGTTGTGGTGATGGCTGTTGTATTATCAAGCTCCACTGAATCTTGTGCTGTTACAGGATTTCCTGCTAAATCAGACGCTGTTGCAGTGGCTATTAATGTGCCGTCGTTCAAACCGCTTGCATCAATTGGATCTGTTACATATTCACCGTTTTGAACGGTTGCTTGTACTTCAACAGGTGGGTTAACGCCGTCGCTGATTGTTACAGTAACTGTTTGACCGTCTTCAACGTCAGTAACCGTACCGCGCACTACTATTGCGGCACTTTCGCCGTTACCGTTAATTACGCTATCCGCTGTTTTATCAATACTGGTGGTGATGGCTGCGGTGTTATCAAGCTCAACCGTATCTTGTGCCGTTACAGGATTGCCTGCTAAATCAGACGCCGTTGCTGTGGCTGTTAATGTGCCATCATTTAGGCTACTTGCATCAATTGGATCGGTTACGTATTCGCCATTAATTACGGTTGCTTGTACTTCAACAGGTGGGTTGACGCCGTCGTTAATAGTCACCGTTACGGTTTGACCATCTTCAACGTCGGTAACCGTACCACGTACAACCACGGCGGCGCTTTCACCATTACCGTTAATAACACCGTCGTCGGTTTTATCAATGCTTGTGGTGATAGCGGCGGTATTATCTAGCTCGACACTATCCTCTGCGCTAACAGGGTTTCCTGCTAAATCAGACGCTGTTGCAGTGGCGGTTAATGTGCCGTCGTTTAATGCGCTTGCATCAATTAGATCTGTTACATATTCGCCACTTTGAACGGTTGCTTGTACTTCAATTGGAGGATTAACGCCGTCGTTAATAGTCACCGTTACGGTTTGACCATCTTCAACATCAGTAACCGTACCGCGTACTATAATTGCGGCGCTTTCGCCGTTGCCGTTAATAACACCGTCGGCTGTTTTATCAATGCTGGTAGTGATGGCTGCCGTGTTATCAAGCTCAACAGTATCTTGCGCTGTTACCGGGTTGCCTGCAGCATCTGATGCCGTTGCTGTGGCTGTTAATGTGCCGTCGTTTAATGCACTTGCATCAATAGGATCGGTGACGTATTCGCCGTTTTGCACGATTGCTTGTACTTCAACGGGCGGATTTATTCCATCGCTCAATACGACAGTAACGGTTTGACCATCTTCAATATCCGTAACTGTGCCGCGTATCACCATGGCTGCGCTTTCGCCATTGCCATTAATGACACCGTCGGCTGTTTTATCAATGCTGGTGGTAATGGCTGCCGTGTTATCAAGCTCGACTGAATCCACAGCGCTAACAGGGTTGCCTGCTAAATCAGACGCCGTTGCTGTTGCTGTTAATGTGCCATCGTTCAATGCGCTTGCATCAATTGGATCTGTTACATATTCGCCATTAATTACGGTTGCTTGTACTTCAACTGGAGGATTAACGCCGTCGTTAATAGTCACCGTTACGGTTTGACCGTCTTCAACATCAGTAACTGTTCCGCGCACTACTATTGCGGCACTTTCGCCGTTACCGTTAATAACTGAGTCGGCTGTTTTATCAATACTGGTGGTAATGGCTGCGGTGTTATCAAGCTCAACTGAATCCTCAGCGCTTACAGGGTTGCCTGCTACATCTGATGCAATTGCTGTGGAGGTTAATGTGCCGTCATTTAGTGCGCTTGCATCAATTGGATCTGTTACATATTCGCCGTTAATTACGGTTGCTTGTACTTCAATTGGAGGATTAACGCCGTCGCTGATGGTTACAGTAACGGTTTGACCATCTTCAACGTCAGTAACCGTACCGCGTACAACGATCTCTGTACTTTCGCCATTACCGTTAATTACTGAATCCGCTGTTTTATCAATGCTTGTGGTTATTGCAGCGGTATTATCAAGCTCAACCGTATCTTGTGCTGTTACAGGATTACCTGCCACATCTGATGCAGTTGCTGTGGCGGTTAATGTGCCATCGTTTAATGCGCTTGCATCAATTGGATCTGTTACGTATTCGCCGTTAATTACGGTTGCTTGTACTTCAACTGGCGGATTAACGCCGTCGCTGATTGTTACAGTAACGGTTTGACCATCTTCAACGTCAGTAACTGTACCGCGTACAACAATTGCGGCACTTTCGCCGTTGCCGTTAATAACACCGTCGGCTGTTTTATCAATGCTGGTAGTGATGGCTGCGGTGTTATCTAGCTCGACAGAATCCACAGCGCTAACAGGGTTGCCTGCTAAATCAGACGCCGTTGCAGTAGCGGTTAATGTGCCATCATTCAATGCGCTGGCATCAATCGGATCGGTTACGTATTCGCCATTTTGAACAATTGCTTGTACTTCAACTGGCGGGTTAACGCCATCGCTGATAGTGACATTAACCGTTTGACCATCTTCAACATCAGTAACTGTTCCGCGTACAACGATCTCTGTACTTTCGCCGTTACCGTTAATAACTGAGTCAGCTGTTTTATCAATACTGGTGGTAATGGCTGCCGTGTTATCAAGCTCAACCGTATCTTGTGCTGTTACAGGATTACCTGCCACATCTGATGCAGTTGCTGTGGCGGTTAATGTGCCATCGTTTAGTGCGCTTGCATCAATTGGATCTGTTACGTATTCGCCGTTAATTACGGTTGCTTGTACTTCAATTGGAGGATTAACGCCGTCGCTGATGGTTACAGTAACGGTTTGACTATCTTCAACATCAGTAACTGTTCCGCGCACTACTATTGCGGCACTTTCGCCGTTACCGTTAATAACTGAGTCGGCTGTTTTATCAATACTGGTGGTAATGGCTGCGGTGTTATCAAGCTCAACTGAATCCTCAGCGCTTACAGGGTTGCCTGCTAAATCAGACGCCGTTGCAGTAGCGGTTAATGTGCCATCATTCAGGCTACTTGCATCAATTGGATCTGTTACGTATTCGCCGTTTTGCACAATTGCTTGTACTTCAACAGGTGGGTTAACACCATCGCTGATTGTTACAGTAACCGTTTGACCGTCTTCAACGTCGGTAACCGTACCACGTACAACAATTGCGGCACTTTCGCCGTTGCCGTTAATAATACCGTCGTCAGTTTTATCAATGCTGGTGGTGATCGTTGTTGTATTATCAAGTTCAACTGTATCTTGTGCTGTTACCGGGTTGCCTGCTAAATCAGACGCCGTTGCGGTCGCGGTTAATGTGCCGTCGTTCAATGTACTTGCATCAATCGGATCGGTGACGTATTCGCCATTAATTACTGTTGCTTGTACTTCAATTGGAGGATTAACACCATCGCTGATGGTTACAGTAACTGTTTGACCGTCTTCAACGTCGGTAACCGTACCACGTACAACAATTGCAGCGCTTTCGCCGTTACCGTTAATAATACCGTCGTCAGTTTTATCAATGCTAGTTGTAATAGCTGCGGTACTGTCTTGCGAAAATGAATCTACGGCTTGGATAGCGTTTCCTGCGGTATCAGCTACGTTTGCCGTTGCTGTTATTTCACCATCTGCTAATGATGAAATATCTATTTCTGTTAATTCATATTGTCCGTTTTCAACAATAGCAGTAACTTGAACTTCATTACCTTCGCTATCAGAAAGTATAATAGTAACTTCTTGACCATCTTCAATACCGTCCACGGTACCGCTTAAAGAGAGATCTGTATTCTCAGAATTTCCATTTACAACGCCATCATTTGTTTTATCAATATTTAGTGTAAGCGTATTTTGAGTGTCTTTTACGAGCGCTACATTTTTTGTTACTTCGTTGCCTGCTGCGTCAAAAATACTTACTTCTGCTGATATTTCGCCATCAATAAGTGACTCTATATCACCACTTATTTGCCAATTTCCGTTCTCGTCAACTTCAGTATTTACAATAACTTGCTGACCATTGCTATCAATAAAGGTAACCGTTACTTGTTGACCTGGCTCAACATCAGCAACAGTTCCGCTTAAAGCTACGTTACTTTGTTCTGCGCTATTTATAACGCCATCAGTATCTTCTACTGTAAAAGTGGTATCAATTAAATTGTCATGTTGGACTTCATCTAATGAAGTTGCAGAATTTCCGGCTAAATCTTGTGCGGTTGCGGTAGCTGTAATCGTTCCATCGTTAAATGTTGAAAGATCTATACCTGTAATTTCGTATAAACCATTAACAACAATTGCTGTTAGTGTGAGCGGAGCATTTACACCGTCGTTTATAACAACGGTAACAACTTGACCATCTTCAATACCTTCAACTGACCCTCTAATGGTAACGTTTGTGTCTTCTGCATTACCGTTTAATACACCGTCGCTGGTTTTATCTATTTCAACATTAATTGATGCGGTTTTGTCTTGCTCAACAGTATCTTGTGCTGTAGCGCTATTACCAAGTAGATCTTGGGCTGAAGCTGTAGCTGTAATAGTGCCATTATTCAAAATAGAAATATCAGCTTCGAATTGATACATACCATTTTCAACAATTGCATTAACGGTAATTTCATTGCCGTCAGCATCTTGCAATATCACTACAACCGTTTGACCGTCTTCTATACCTACAACCGTACCCGACACCAACACTATATTTTCGGCAGAGTTGATTACGCCATCGTCAGTTTCGCTTATTTCAACGGTAATAGTTGCAGTTGTATCTTTTGTAAATGATTTTTGAGTTTGCGTGTCATTGCCGGCTATATCAATAGTACTCACTTGTACCGAATAATCGCCATCGGCTAAATCTGCAAATGGCTGAGAACCAATACTCCACTGCCCATCGATAATGGTGGTTTCGTATGTAGCAACAACAGCACCTGATGCGTCTAATATTGTTACAGTAACTATTTGTCCGTCTTGGACATCTTCAACTTCACCTTCAATTTCGGTAGCTGAATTTGTATTTAGACCATCTTCAAAATCAATGAAAATGTTAGCTTCGGTGTCTTTTATTTTTGTTTCACTTGCTGCATCTTCTTCATTGCCGCCAACTAACGAAACGGTTGCAGTTATTTGACCATCATCCAATGTAGTAATATCGACATTACTTACTGACCACATACCATTTTGAACTACTGCGGTAACAATAATTTCGTTGCCACTTTGATCACTTAGAATTATTTGTACAATTTCACCGTCGGCAACATTTTCTACAGTGCCAGAAAACTCTAACGCAACAGCTTCGTATTTATTAATAAATATATTATCGCCACCAAAGCGATCAACGGTAAATATGGGATCAGGAATAAATTCAATAAAGTCTTCGTCTTGCCCTTCACTTAATACATCGGGGGTTGTTTCATAACCAGAGTCAGGGATCAGCTTCTGTGCATGACGCGATATTAATTCAAATGCGACTTCGGCTTGGCTTCCGTCAATTTGGCTAATTTTTGTATTGTTATTATTTTGGCTGAGTGGACTATCTGAAGGATTTTGACTTAAATCGGTTACGAGTTGTGCAATAATATCTTGCGGTACCGTATACTCTTTATTGCTTTCAGGGAATATAAGTTCATTACCTTCAAGTTCAATATCGTTACTATTTAATACTGGTAAGTCTCTTAATTGCTCAGGTACTGAGTCTACTTCGACCCAATCTCCATTTTCCATTACAACCCAGATATTATTAAGTAGTTCAACAATCGCAACAGCTTGATTTAAAATTTCCAAAGTAGATCCTAAACAATTGATAACGTTATTATTAAATTAACAATAACTTATTTATTATGATTTTACACAAAAGCAGTATTAAAACCAAAACATTTTACAAAAAAGTAACATTGATTTTTATATTGATTTAGCTAAATTTAAACTAATATAAATGCTTTTATACTATAAATAGCATAAAGATCAATACTAAAATTGTTACTAACAAATAAATACTCTTAAACTTATTTTTTAAAAAATATATACAAAAACAAATGGTTAATAACTAGACTAAAAAAATGTTAACATATTAACTATAATTTATAGGTTGTTTTATGTTCTCAAAATGCAGCCCCTTTCACGCAAATAGTAGTTATTAATTTATGCAAAACGCGCGTTATATTCCATTCAGAAAACACGATATTGTAGCCATGTGTAGCGAAGAGCTTAAAAGCAGTACACAACAAGCATCGTTTAAACAATTTTGCGACTTACTGGCTAGCCTTATTCATTACGATTACCACTCAATACTTGAGTCACTTAAAAACAACTATGCGCCGTTTGATCCTAATAGCGATGTCCGTCTAATGACTTTAGTCTCTATTGAGAAAAAAACACAATGCCAACACGATTTCGCTAAAGATTTTGCTAAAGTATTAAACGCAGCTAATTTTGAAGTGATCACCAATGAAGACCTACAAGATGCATTAAACGAAGAGTCACTATTTAAAGTGCGCCTTGAAGTTGAGTTTGACGACTTTGAAGAAGTGGTATTTTATCGCCGTGGCGAGTCGCAACTCACTGAAACCATTACCAGCTTTTGGGGCTTGCGTAAAAAGCCACTGCACTTTACTAATTACGACCGTGTTGCCGTGTTTATTCGCTTTAAAGATAGCGCTTATTTTTCAGCTAAAAATAAAACGCCTCTGGGGTTTGAGCCAAGTTCAACCATAGTAAAGCTGTTTCAAAATGTGCCAAAGGCCGATCTTGAAATGCTATTTCCTAATAGCGAAGTACGCATGCGCCCTATCGATAAGGTTATTATTGGATCGTCTGCTTTAGTTGGCGGTGCAGTGGTACTTATAACTAAATTGGGTGCATCAATCGTATTATTACTTGCTCTATTTGCTTTTTGGGGTGGCTTTAGAAGTGAAGCCGTCGAAATGACTCAACAACACTTTATTACCTTTGCTATTGGTATGGGCGTATTTGGCAGTTTTATTTTTAAAGAATGGAGTAAATTTAAAAATCGTAAAATTAAATTTATGAAAGCCCTTAGCGATAACCTCTATTTTAAAAACCTCGATAATAACGCGGGTGTTTTTCATACGCTTATTGACGCCGCCGAAGAAGAAGACATAAAAGAAGCCCTGCTTGCGTATACCTTTTTACTAAAATCAGAAAGCGGCTTAACCGCACAAACGCTTGATGAACAAATAGAGCATTGGTTTAAAAATAAATACCAGTGCGATCTTGATTTTGAAATTAGCGACGCACTTGAAAAGCTGGTACGTATGCGTTTGGTAACGTGTAGTAACGAAATAGAAGGTAGTGAAGTGTATAGCGCACTGAGTTTAGAACACGCAAAAACGATATTAGATGAGCGTTGGGATAATCTGTTTCAGTATAATTAACCTAAACTCTGATTAATTAGTTTATAAAAAGCAGCTGTAAGTACAGCTGCTTTTTTGATTACATTATTAATAGCTAATATTTAAGCTAATTCAGCTTCTGCTTTTTTAGTAAATTTAGAATGCACTAATTTATAAAGTGCAGGCAATATTAATAGTGTCAGTAGAGTTGATGAAATAATCCCGCCAACCACTACGGTGGCGAGAGGTTTTTGCATTTCAGAACCCGTTCCCGAATTAAGCGCCATAGGTATAAAGCCTAAACTTGCCACCAGCGCCGTCATCAGTACTGGGCGCAAGCGCTGTAATGCACCGCTGTGAATTGCATCAAACAAACTTAAACCATCGCTTCGTAACTGCTTAATAAACGACAGCATAACCACGCCGTTTAATACCGCTACACCACTTAGGGCAATAAAGCCGACACCCGCTGAGATTGACAGCGGCATATCGCGCAGCAATAAAGCAAGTACACCACCCGTTAATGCCAGTGGCACACCACTAAATATAATCAATGAATCACGAAGCGATCCAAAGGCGCTATACAGTAAGCCAAATATAAGCAGTAAAGTGACCGGCACAACCAACGACAATCGCTTACTTGCCGATTGTAGCTGCTCAAACGTGCCGCCGTATTCAAGCCAATAGCCACTTGGTAAGTTAAGTGATTCATTCATGCTTGCTTGCGCATCACTTACGAAGCTTGCTAAATCGCGCCCTTCCACATTGGCAGTTACCACTACGTTACGCTTACCGCTTTCGCGGTTTATTTGATTAGGCCCTTTTTCAATGCTAATTGTTGCCACTTCGCCAAGCGGTACAAACGCAAGTTCTGGGTTACTATCTTTAGGTAAAGCAACTGGCAAACGAGCAAGTGCTGATACATCGCTAGACCAACGTTTATCAAGGCGCACAAATAACGAAAAGCGTTTATCGCCCTCGTAAATTAGCCCGGTTTGCACGCCGCCAACAGCGGCGGCAAGTGTTTGTTGAATATCGTTTACGCTTAAACCCAGTAACGCCATGTGGTCGCGCATTGGTGTTACCGAAAGTGTTGGCAATCCTTCCATTTGCTCCAAACGTACATCGGTAGCGCCTGCAATATTACGCATTAGCCCTGTGGCTTTTTCGCCAAACTCTTTAAGTACGCTTAAGTCGTCACCATAAATACGCAGTGCCACATCAGCGCGCACGCCAGCAATTAACTCGTTAAAGCGCATTTCTATTGGTTGTGTAAATTCGTAATTATTACCCGGTACATCGTTAACACGGGTACGAATTTGTTGAACCAACTCTGCCTTAGTAAGTGCTGGATTAGGCCACTTTTCTTGCGGTTTGAGTATTAAAAAAGTATCGGCAACATTGGGCGGCATAGGATCGCTTGCTACATCGGCAGTACCAATTTTTGAAAATACGTTAGCAACCTCAGGCTGATCTAATATGGCTTGCTCAAGCTCTTTTTGCATTTGCACAGATTGCTCAATACCAGTGCCAGTAATGCGCAGCGCGTGCATAGCAATATCGCCCTCATCAAGTTTTGGTAAAAATTCTGCGCCCATGTTTTTAACTTTAAAACCAAGCACTAATACTAATGCAGTGGCAATACCCACCATCAGCCACGGTAATTTAAGCGATATACCAAGTAATGGCTTATACACTTTTTTAACGCCGCGCATGACTGCGTTTTCGGTTTCATCAACCTTACCGCGAACAAACACTGCAATAGCAGCCGGTACAAAGGTAACGCCAAATATAAGCGCGCCAATTAACGCCGCAACTACAGTAAATGCCATTGGCTGAAACATTTTGCCTTCAACGCCGCTTAGTGCAAATAAAGGTAAGTAAACCAGCATAATAATAACAATGCCAAATACAGCCGGTGTAAATACTTCTTTGGTGGCTGCGGTCACTACATTTAAACGCTCGTTTAAGGTAAGTAGCCTGCCATGTTTATGCTGAGCTACACCGAGTTGGCGCAGGCAGTTTTCAACAACAATTACAGCGCCATCAACAATTAAACCAAAGTCGATTGCGCCTAAACTCATTAGGTTACCCGATACGCGATTACCCACCATACCTGTAACAGCAAACAACATACTCAACGGAATAACCATTGCCGTAATAAGCGCGCCCGTTACATTGCCCAGCAGTAATAGCAAAATCACTATCACTAAAACGGCACCTTCAAATAAGTTGGTTTGCACGGTTGCTATGGTTTTATCAACAAGAGTGGTACGGTCGTAAACCGCTTCAACAATAACGCCAGCGGGTAAGCTTTTTTGCACATCAACTAACTTATCAGCCATAGCTTTTGCCACTACGCGGCTGTTTTCACCAATTAGCATCATCGCGGTACCGAGCACAGTTTCCTCACCATTATAAGTGGCTGCGCCGGTTCTAAGCTCTTTGCCTAAATGCACATTTGCTACATCTTTAATGCGTACCGGTGCATCATCGCGCTTAGCTATAACGGTATTGGCTATGTCATTAATGGTTTTTAACTGCCCAGGCGAGCGTACTAAATATTGCCCATCAAAGCGCTCAATATAGCCTGCGCCTCGGTTACTGTTGTTTACCTCAAGTGCGGTAATTACATCGCTAATAGTAAGCTTATAGGCAATGAGTTTTTCGGGCACTGGCGCTACTTGGTATTGACGCTCAAAACCACCTTGGCTGTTTATTTCGGTTACGCCTTTTACTTTTAAAAGCTGCGGACGAATAACCCAATCTTGCAAAGTACGTAAGTCTTCGGCGTTGTAGGCAGTGCCATCTTCTTTTAACGCATTAGGCGCGGCGTGCACACTATAAGTAAATATTTCGCCTAAACCACTGGCAATAGGACCCAAGTTTGGCTCTACGTTATTAGGTAAGTCGGATCGAATACTTTGAATACGCTCACCAATTTGCTGACGCGCCCAATAAATATCGGTGCCTTCATTAAAAATAACCGTTACTTGCGAAAGCCCATAACGCGAAAGCGAACGGGTGTAATCAAGCTTAGGTATGCCCGCCATGGCGGTTTCTACTAAGTAGGTAATGCGTTGCTCTACCTCTAATGGCGTAAAGCCCTGCGCTTTGGTATTAATTTGCACTTGTACGTTAGTTATATCGGGTACTGCGTCTACTGCTAAATTTTGAATGTTGTATACACCAAATCCAGCAAATAAAAATGTAAGCGCAAGCACCAGCATGCGGCGTTTAACCGCAAAAGAAACTATCCAATTAATCATGGTGCCTCCTAGTGAGCGTGGCTTGCGCCGCTTTTTAAAATATCAGCTTTAATGACATAACTATTGTCTGTTACGTATTCGCTACCTGCGTTTAAGCCTGTAAGTACTTCTACCCACTCGCTATTTTTTGCACCTAAGGTAACGGGACGCACTTCAAATACATTATTTTTACGAACAAACACACTGGGTTGACCGTTAAATTCTTGAATTGCTTGTGGCTTAACACGCACGCTGGCATTTATTTTAGCCACACTTACATCGCTATTTATATGCATGCCTGGGCGCCAATGCCCGTCTGGATTATTAAGCTCTATACGGGCGCGCGCTATGTGCCCGCCAGTCATCATTGGGGCTATAAAAAACACTTTTCCTTGCGTATTTAAATGATGATGCAAGTCGTACACTTTAGCGCTTTGACCAATGGCTAGCTTTTCAATGTTTTCAGGAAAAGCCGACAGCTCAACCCATACTTTATCAAGGTTAACTACCTGCATTAGTGCGCTGGTGCTTGCAAGCTCGCCACGTTTTAAGTATTGCTCGGTTACAACGCCGCTAATTGGGCTTTTAATAGGGTAGTTTTGCAGTGTTTCGCGGTTGGTTACATTGGCAAGTACTTCGCCTTTTTTAACGTTTTGACCAATGCTTACAAAAATATCACTGATCAATCCGGCATACGGCGCCATTACTTCTACCGTGCCGTGCTGCGTTGGTGCAATAACGCCAAAAAGCGTATCGGTAATATCCACTTCACCACTTTGCGCTATCTCGGTTTTAATGCCTGCGCGCTCAATAGCTCGCTCTGTTAACGTAGTTTGCCCTTCGTGTTGGTCGAATTCATAGCTAATGCTCTCACCGTTATAATTAGCAGTAACGGTAAGTGCAAACGAATGCGGTTCGTTAATTGATTGCGTGCTCACAAGGTAGTCGCCCTCAGCTGTAAACTGTATATTTTGCGGGGCTTCAACTAAACGTTTTAAACTCATTGTTATGTTTAAGTCGTTTATATTAATTGGCTTATTTTGTTTATAGCCGTATACACGTAGCTCAACATTACCTGCAAATTCTTGCAATTTAAGCTCAAGTGTTAATTTAGGGTCAGTTAATAAAAAGCCGCCGTGTGGACCTTGTTTTTTCTCGTGTTGCTCTGTTTCTTTATGACCTGACTCGCCATGCTCAGCAGAGGCAAATACACCTGTGCTTACAAAGCTGCTGGCAAACGAAAGTGATACTAATAATGCGATTATATTTTTATTCATGATTGATGAGTCTCAATTAAAGATTGGCCTGTTAAACGCTCAAGAGTAAGTAGCACTTGGTACAGCTCTGCGTGAGTGGTAATAAGTGTGCGTTTAGAATCAAAAAGTGCTTGTTGAGCATCAAGCAATTGCAACACCGAAATTTGTCCGCGTTGATAACTTTTTAGGCTTTGCTCAATCAATGTTTGTGCCTGAGGAATAATTTGATCAGATAATAGCTTTGCCTGATTAGCTCGACCTTGATAATAAGCGTACAAAGTACGTACTTGCTGGCGTAGCTGGATGCGCAATTGCCCTTGCTGCTCATTTAAAAGCATGAGCTGACTATTTGCAGCTGCAATATTGCCGCTATTAGAATTGCTTAATTGCAGTGGCATAGAAAACGAAAACACTAACGAGCTGGAGTCATTTTGCTGGTTATAGCGCACGCCTCCCCCTACGTTAATATCGGTTTGTCCGTTTGCTTTTTGTAGTGTTAAGTTGGCTGTTTGCTGTAAATATTGCTGCTGTAATAATGCAAATTCAGGAGCTTGGTTAACCGCATCTAAAAGTGCTTGCGCTGATTTAAGCGCAGTAATTACATTAATATTGCCAGCAAAAGTATCGTAGGGTTGCTCCTCACTCCACAGCTCGTTAATCGATAAACTTGCTCGCTCAAATTCACTATTAAGCATGGCTTTATCAAGCTCTACTTGGCTAAGTGCATAACGCATGCGCGTTACATCGGCTTGCGACGCAGCACCCGCATTAGCTCTTTGTTCAATCGCTTTAAGTGCTTGGGTTACGACCTGTTTACGCTCGTTGTTTAAACTTAATAATGTTTGAAATTTAAGCCCTTGGTAGTATCGCTCAGCAGTGGTTGCTAATAAGGCTAAACGGGTATTTTGATACTGTATTGCTTGGGCTTTAATATTGGCGGTTGCGTAATTAATACGGCTTTGGCGCTTATCGCCCAGCTCTATTAGTTGGCTAAGCCCGAGCGTTATTTCAGCGCCTTGAATGTCACGCGCCTTGTTTGTGCCCAGTAAGTTTTCAGCTTCAACATTCAATACAGGATTAGGCGAAAGTGCAGCTTGTGATTTAAGCGCACTCAATATTTTTTGATGATACGGGTAGCGTTTTAATACCAGATTTTGTTGTTCGGTATTACTCAGTGCCTGCTTAAGGGTTAATGTTTTAACATTCGCCAAAGTACTAAAAGCAGGTAGCGCGCACATTAGCGCCACCAGCATAATTGGTTTTTTATTCATATAGCGTGTCCGTTTTTTAACAAACAGAGTTAACTTAATCACTGCGCCTATTTTAAAAACAAGCGCGATCAAGCAACCTAAATATGTAAATAACTAGCCTAATAGCGCACAAGCGCAGGCAGTTTTTACAAAGTATTTAAAATTAAAAGCTAGCTATAAAAATTTGGTGGCGGTACATCTGGCGGGTAATTTAACCCGTTATAGCACGCAGGCGAAGTTGCTTTACTTTGCTCTGGACTTATTGAATGGCTAGAGGTGCTGTTGTAGCCACAATGGCAATGTTGGTGGGCATGAATCTCGGTAGTTGATGTTTTATCGCTTTGGTTATCATCGGCTGTGGAGTCGCCTTGCGATAACGAACTGGTTACGTGATCAACGTCTTCTTGCAAATGATACGCAGCACCATCACAGCTAATAAAGCTATGTACAAGCACTAATAATATCACTATTAAAAAACGGTTTGAGCGCATTACCTACCTAAAACTCTAAAATGCAATTTAAGAAATCGCACAATACCTTAAATTTATTCAAATGTAGAGAGCCGCTAACGTTATTTTCTAAATTCGCTTGGCGACACACCTACCGACTTCTTAAAACGTTTGGAAAAATTAAAAATATTAGAGTACCCCACATAACTTGCCACATGCGAAATTGGCCAAGCCGTGTTTAACAGTAAGTTTTTAGCTCGCTCAATGCGTAAATAAATAAGTTGTTGTATTGGGCTTTTACCAAATTGGGCTTGGCATAAACGGTGTAAATGCGGCGATGAATAATGCACATGTTCGCACATTACCTCTATTGTCCAATCAAACTGCAAGCGCTTGTCTACCTCTTCAAACAGACTAATTAAACGGTTATGCGCCGCACCCTGTGAGTTATTTTGCAGCGTAGCATTTAAGTAATGACTTAAAATAGGCGTTACGCTTTCGCGTAAATTAGCATTAGGCTCGCTGTATAAAAGCTCCATAGCAAGGTGTAACGGTTCAAGTTTTTGCTCGGTTAGTACCAGTGCTTGCGCTAAGTTTAAATGCTGCCAACGTTTAGTATTTGCAAGGTTTAACCAAATAACATCCCAATGTTCAGCATCAATTTTCACTTCAAAGCTTTGCTTTGCTGGTAGCACAATAAGTGTATTGGCATTAAGTGTATACTGCTCATTTTGTGTTGTTAATTTACCCTGCCCTGCAAGCGTATAAAAAAGTGTATGTTCTAGCGGTGCTGAGCGTGCTACGCAATAACGACCCGATAGGTTTGAGCAACCCGCAAGTGCTATTTCAAGGTTTGCCATTTGCGCGAGCGTTTGTGAATCAATAAAGCGCTCTATACAACGCGGACCAATATCGAGTATGTCTTTAATGTTATAGCGCATAATTACAATGATAGTTTTGGACAAATAAAGGAGAGCTTTAAGCATAACCCCTGCGATTATTTTTAGCTATATTTAGCGCATTATAATTGCCCGCTTATGCAATAGGATAAACATGACCTCTTTACAGCACATAATTAATCGCCGAGATTGGGAAAACCCAATTTCAGTACAAGTTAATCAAGTAAAAGCGCACAGCCCACTCAATGGTTTTAAAAGCGTTGAACATGCTCGCACCAATACACAGCCACAAAAACAGTGTTTAAATGGGCAATGGGACTTTAAATTATTTGATAAACCCGAAGCGGTTGATGAGTCATTGCTAAGTGAAACACTAAACAGCAACTGGCAAAGTATTACAGTGCCTTCTAACTGGCAATTACACGGCTTTGATAAACCTATTTACTGTAATGTTAAGTACCCATTTGCAGTTAACCCGCCTTTTGTACCAAGCGACAACCCTACAGGCTGTTACCGCACTGAATTTAATATAAGCGAAAGTCAGCTAACTCAGCGTAATCATATTATTTTTGAAGGCGTTAACTCGGCGTTTCACCTGTGGTGTAACGGACAGTGGGTGGGTTATTCACAAGATAGCCGTTTACCGAGCGAGTTTGATTTAAGCGAACTGTTAGTTGCAGGCACTAACCGTATTGCCGTTATGGTTATTCGTTGGAGCGATGGCAGTTATTTAGAAGATCAGGACATGTGGTGGCTAAGCGGTATTTTTCGCGATGTTAACTTACTTACAAAACCACAAAACCAAATACGTGATGTGTTTATAACCCCCGATTTAGACGCTTGCTATCGCGATGCAGCACTACATATAAAAACGGCGATTAATGCGCCGAATAACTACCAAGTAGCAGTGCAAATTTTTGATGATAAAACACCACTATGTGAGCCACAAATTCAAAGTACTAACAATAAACGTGTTGATGAAAAAGGTGGCTGGAGCGATGTTGTATTTCAAACAATTGATATACAAAGCCCTAAAAAATGGACCGCCGAAACCCCGTACTTATACCGCTGCGTTGTAAGTCTGCTTGATGAGCATGGCAATACCGTCGATGTTGAAGCCTACGACATTGGCTTTAGAAAAGTAGAAATGCTTAACGGGCAACTGTGTGTAAACGGCAAGCCGCTACTTATTCGCGGTGTTAACCGCCACGAACACCACCCAGAAAACGGTCATGCAGTTACTACCGCCGATATGATTGAAGATATTAAGCTGATGAAGCAAAATAACTTTAACGCCGTGCGTACTGCTCACTACCCTAATCATCCCCGTTTTTATGAGCTATGTGACCAGCTAGGTTTATACGTAGTTGATGAAGCAAATATAGAAACCCATGGCATGTTCCCTATGGGGCGTTTAGCTAGCGATCCGCAGTGGGCTGGTGCATTTATGTCGCGTTATACACAAATGGTTGAGCGCGATAAAAACCACACCTCAATTATTATTTGGTCACTAGGAAACGAATGCGGACACGGCGCAAATCATGATGCCATGTACGGCTGGTCAAAAAGCTTTGACCCTTCTCGCCCAGTGCAATACGAAGGCGGCGGTGCAAACACAACGGCTACCGACATTATTTGTCCAATGTACGCCCGTGTAGATACCGATATTAAAGACGATGCGGTACCTAAATACTCTATTAAAAAGTGGCTAAGCCTACCGGGTGAAACTCGCCCGCTTATTTTATGTGAATACGCCCATGCAATGGGTAACAGCCTAGGTAGCTTTGACGATTACTGGCAAGCATTTAGAGAATATCCGCGCTTGCAAGGTGGCTTTATTTGGGATTGGGTAGATCAAGGTTTATCTAAAACTGACGAAAACGGTGAACATTATTGGGCTTACGGCGGCGACTTTGGTGATGAACTAAATGACCGTCAATTTTGTATAAACGGGTTATTGTTCCCAGACCGCACGCCGCACCCTAGCCTGTTTGAGGCTAAATACAGCCAGCAACATTTACAATTTACATTGCGTGAGCAAAATCAAAACCAATACACCATTGATATATTAAGCGATTACGTATTTAGACACACAGATAACGAAAAACTGGTTTGGCAATTAATGCAAAATGGCATCTGTGTTGAGCAAGGCGAGCATGTACTTAATATTGCTCCGCAAAGTACGCACACGTTAACTATTAAAACTAAAACAGCGTTTGAGCAAGGTGCGCAATATTACCTTAATTTAGATGTAGCATTAGTTAACGACTCACACTTTGCAAACGCTAATCACGTTATGGATTCAGAGCAGTTCAAGCTTATAAATAGTAACAATTTAAGCAGTAAGTTATTTGTATCATCATCTGAGAAAAACGCTATAAGTGTTAGCGAAACCGACTCTCAACTAAGTATTGAAAACGATAAATTTAAACTTGTTTTTAGCAAGCAATCAGGGCTTATAGAGCAGTGGTTACAAAACGATACTCAGGTTATTAGTAGCCCACTGGTTGATAACTTTTATCGTGCCCCACTTGATAACGACATTGGTGTAAGCGAAGTAGACAATCTAGACCCCAATGCATGGGAGGCTCGTTGGTTGCGTGCAGGTATAGGGCAATGGCAGCGAACATGCAGCTCAATTCACGCAGTGCAATCAAGCGTTGATGTACGTATTGCTTGTGTATTTAATTACGAATTTAATGGCGTGCTACAGGCTCAAACACAGTGGCTATATACACTAAATAATACCGGCAATATTAGCTTAAATATTGAAGTGCACTTAAACGATACTCTCCCACCAATGCCGCGTATAGGGCTAAGTACAACACTTAACAAGCAAAGCGATACAAAAATAAACTGGCTAGGTTTAGGGCCTTTTGAAAACTACCCAGATCGTAAAGCCGCAGCACGTTTAGGTTATTACAGCTTGAGCTTAAATGAGCTACATACACCGTATATATTCCCAACTGATAATGGCCTGCGTAGTGATTGCCAATTACTGAGTATTAATAACTTAACCGTGACTGGCGCGTTTTTGTTTGCAGCCAGCGAGTATTCGCAAAGTACGCTAACGCAAGCAAAACACACTAACGAACTAATTGCTGATGATTGCGTACATGTACACATTGATCATCAACATATGGGTGTAGGTGGCGATGATTCATGGAGCCCAAGTACTCATAAAGAGTATTTACTTGAGCAAAAGCAGTACAGTTATTCTTTAACTTTTTCAGCTAAATAATTTAGTAGTTAACCTACAAAAACAGCGGCCAAATTGGCCGCTATTCTTCAATTAATAAACTCTATTTTTTAGCTAGCTTTTTAACTAATACGTTATCAAGCGAAAAGCTTCCCGCTCCTTGAATAGCTAAAACTACAGTTACTACAAGTAATGTTAATGCGTATTCATAGCCATTGTTTGCCATAAATAAGCCATTACTAATATGTACGCTAAAAATAGCAATCAGCATAGTAAAGCCGGCAACTACAGCAGCTGGGCGAGTTAAAAAACCAATTGCTAATGCAATGCCACCAAAAAACTCAGCGCTACCTGCCATCATTGCTAACCAATAGCCAGGCTCTAAACCAATACTCGCCATCCATTGGCCTGTACCTTCAAGCCCGTAACCGCCAAACCAAGCAAATAGTTTTTGTGCACCATGCGCCGCTAAAATAAGGCCAACTGGTACTCGTAAAATTAATGCTGCTACGCCTGCTTTTGAACTTAATAATGTATTTAGTAATTTCATGAGTTTAGTCCTGTTTTAATTTATTTAATCGTTAGATTTTTCCTAACCGTTGAGCACAGTTTACTATCATCATTCAAAAACATTAATACGGAATTTATTGGTTAATTAGCAACACAGTATTTATAATAAACCATAAAAAAACCGCCAACCTAAAGGTTGACGGTTTTTTATTAACGCTAAAACTTAGTATATTTAAGTAAGCGCTTAGCTTTGAAAATTAAGCAACTGCTTGCTCTAAAATTTCGCGGCTTTCTTTAAGCGTAATAGCTTGGTTTTCACCAAGTGCCAGCATGCCGTGTGCTTCAAGTTTGCCAATAATATTGTCAATAGCAGCGGCTTTATCATCGCCATGTTCAGTAAGCTGGGTCGCTACGTCAAGGCTGTGGTAAAACGCTTCGATTGCTAAAATTGTTTTCTCAGCTAAATCGTCAGATTGCTCAAGACCAAATACGTTTTTACCCATTTGCTCTAGTTTTGCTTTTTTAACTGCAAATTGGTTGCGTAGTAAAGAAGGCTGAACAATAGCAAGTGAACGAGCATGATCAACGCCGTAAGCAGCTGTAAGCTCGTGGCCAATCATGTGTGTTGCCCAATCTTGCGATACACCAGAACCAATTAAACCATTAAGTGCTTGGTTAGCTGCCCACATAAGGTTTGCACGCCATGCGTCGTCTTGGTTTTCAAAGTTATCGCCCAGTGTTTTAAGCGTTCTTAAAAGTGCCTCTGCGTAACCTTCTTGAACCAATGCTGTTTCAGGGAATGTTAGGTACTGCTCACAGGTATGTACCCATGCATCTACTAATCCATTCACAAGTTGGCGCTGTGGTAATGTTTTCATTACATCAGGGTCCATAATCGCAAATTTAGGAAGTACTTCTGGTGATGCAAACGGTAGTTTTTGCTTTGTTGCTTCTTTGCTCACAACTGAGTTTTGGTTAGACTCTGAACCCGTTGCAGGCAATGTTAATATTGCACCAATTGGTAGTGCGCTAGTAATAGTGTGCTTACCAGTAGGAATATCCCAACCTTCGCCATCATAAACTGCAGATGCTGCAATGTATTTAACGCCGTCGATTACTGAACCGCCGCCTACACCTAGTACAAAGTCGATGCCTTGTTCTTTACAAATTTTTACTGCTTGGTCTAGTACTTCTATAGTTGGGTTAGCGCCTACACCCGAAAATTCAACCCAGTCAAAGCCTTCAAGTGCTGCTGCAACTTGGTCGTACACGCCGTTCTTTTTAATTGAACCGCCGCCGTACACTACAAGTACCTTTTGATCCTTTGCGATCAAATCAGTTAGTGAGGCAATTTGTTCTTGGCCGAACTGGATAAGTGTTGGGTTTACGTAGCTAAATTTCATTATTTTGCTCCTAAGTGACGGTTAAATACTAAATATAATGCTTAGTTACTAACTAAGCTAAACTTCAATGAGTGCATATTAGTGGCAAAACAAACATAAAAAAAGCCCAATAACTCGCAAAAGCTTGCCTAAAACTGTCAGGATTGATATTTTACGCAAAATTCGTACGATAGTAGAAGTTTTAATGTCCTCAATAGCCAACATGATGCAAAAATTTGCAGAGCACAATAATTTACTTAACTTTGAAGGCAACATGGAAACCATTATTCCAGGTGTGTATTTTCATCGTGCAAGTAAAAGCTCGCCGCGCCAACCACTTATATATAACTCAGGTATTATTATTGTTGGGCAAGGACATAAGATAATTCATTTTCCTGATCATCAAATAAAATATGGTGAAGGCGACTACCTTGTTTTAGGTGTACCTGTGCCACTTGAATGCGAAGCTTTTACCGATAACAACCTGCCTGTTATGGGGATTGTTATAGATATAAACCCGGTAATGTTACATAAATTAGTAAACCAAATTGGTACACATAAGCCATTCACCACTGGGCAAATGAGTGGCGTTCAATCGGCTAAAATAGATGGCGCAATGGAGCAAGTAACCCACCGTTTACTTAGCGTGCTTAATAACCCCATTGAGGCTGACGTTTTTGGCGAAGATATAGTAAAAGAATTGGTATATCGTGTACTTTGTGGTCCACAAGGACATACTTTAATAGGGCTTGCTATGCATGATGGGCATTATGCGCGTATCGCCCGTACGCTCTCAACTATGCACAGTAGTTATGCCAATCAAATTACAGTTGAGGGGTTGGCTGAAGATGTAAACATGAGCGTATCGTCGTTCCATCGTGCTTTTAGGCAAGTAACATTTGAGTCACCTTTGCAGTATTTAAAAAAAGTACGCTTAGCTAAGGCTAAAGAGCTTATAACCAGTAGTGGAAGCAAAGCCAACGAAGCCGCATTAAAGGTTGGCTATACCAGTCCATCGCAATTTAGCCGCGAATTTAAACGCCACTTTAATAAAACCCCCAGTGAAATGTTAATTCAACTACATAACTAGGTAATAGTTTTAGAGATGTAAATTAACCGAGCTAGTCAATCTTAAGCACTGCTTTTTTGGTGCTTAGCATAGCTTGCTTGGTAAATTGGCGATTAATAAATTGGCTAAAAATAATAGTAAATAACGTTGAGAAAATGGCAGCTGTTGCGTACACCTGCCAAATCATAAAGTTATGTTTTAACATAAACGCAATCACCGCAAAAAATACACACCCACCTAATGAACCAATAATACCGCCATTAAGAATTTTAAACGTTGAGGCTTGTTTGTCACTAAAATGGGCAACACTGCCCATTACCGCTAAAATAACCGGAAAGGTAGATATTAACCCGCTCCATGCAGACCCTATATGCTGCGATATAAACGTAACAAGCACGATAAAGCTCGTCACTAATATCATTTTTACCGGAAGCTCCCAGCGGGCATTTAATGGTTTTGCATCAACTGATATATTTAGCTTTGTAGAGATAATAGTTAAACCGAGTAAAATACAAAGCGAAACCACACTCGCCACAATAATATTCACTGGTAAAAATAAAGTAATAACGCTAAATACGCACCAAATACTCAACGCTGTAAAAAGCGATTTAAGCATTCCAAATCTTCGTGATACAACCAAGTAACTAAAACAAAATAAGCCTATACCGCTCATACCATAAAGAGAGGCCACCGCTGAGTTAGCTGCAAATAATTTACCTTGCTCTAATGCTATAAAATAAGAAATAGGCCCAGAGGTAATAGGCAAGCCAGGAATTATGCCGCTAACAAAACTACCAAAGCGTTTTTGGGCGAATGTTATTAGTAAAATAAGCAAAGGTGCAATTATGAGTTTAAGCAGCATAAATAACAATAAAGTATGAGAATTGAAATTAAGTCTACGTGTCTATACCTACATTGTAGAGTGAATAAAAATCATGCATGTAGCGTAATTTTTTTCACCTGTAAATATTAACTAATTTATCAAAACACTGATTAATAGTTATAAAAAAACCACTTATTAAAGTGGTTTTTTTAGCTTAACTTAAACAACAGCATTTATACTTTTTTAAATAAAACCTCTGGGTTTACCATGGTTTTCATTTCAAGCACATTGCCATTTGGATCTTCAATAAAAAACGTTTCTTGCTCAAACTCATCACCAATAAATCGGCGGTATGGTTTATCTAAGTATTCAATACCCGCATCTTCAATACGTGTTTTTAACCCGTTAAATTCATCTTCAGATAGGTGAATCCCAAAGTGAGGTACCGCTACAGCTCCCATATCTACATCATGGCGAACTGTTGGTAGGCGCTCAACACTTTGGTGCAAGGTAAGTTCATTACCCCAAAAATCTATATCTACCCAACGACCTTCTTCACTGTTACCCGTTTTACAGCCTAGTACGTCACAATAAAACGCTTTAGCCACTTTTAAATCGCCAGCCGGAATAGCCAGATGCAAACAGTTAGACATAAATAACCCTTGGTTAACACTTTAATACATTAAATTATCGCCATTATACATAACTTGTGATTTATAGAACATTAACAGCGGCACTATTAAGCATATTTAATACCTAAAATCCGTTTAAAAAACACGTTTTTAAAGTTTGTAATTACTTATAACATTTATTTGTTAGAGAGTATTAGAAAGCGCAAAAGGATTAGTTTAAAATGCGCCGCTATGATTAAATTCTTATTTTTAAAATTCATCACTTTCTTTTTAGGCTTTGTAGCTTGCTTTGCTATGCACACTACTTTTGCATTACCTTTAGTGATTTCTGCTGCGCTAACGGGGCTTATTGGCTCGTTTATTCCTTTTCCTGCACTTTATAAAAACCATCCGTATGCTGCAATTTATGCTGGTAGCTTTGCAGGTATGTGTTCAACTCATTTAATTACCAGTTACTGGGAAATTGCTATTATTTCGCTTATTGGCTCAAGTTTGTATGTGCTTACTATGAATATGTTTACAGGTTTTGGTGGCAAGCTTGGCAGCGTAGCTTTTGCAAGCGTAGCACTTTTTGTATTAGCCAAAGGAATTGTATTATGAGTATTGAATACCCATTACTTGTACTGCTTGGGGCTTTTTTAACATTTTATTTAGCTAAGCATAGTCGCTTTGACGGGGTTAGAGCGTCGTCTTCACTTTCTATTATTGCTTATTTAATTTTTAGCGCTTTAAATTTGAACCCCGATTTATACGCAATTGTATTTTTTGGCGGCACATTCATAGGTATGAGCGCCCCACATCGATTTGGTATTTATACTGTAGCAAGCTCATCTATTTTATTTTCAATCTTATTTGAATTTCTTGTACCAAAACTTGACGGCTATGGCGGTGCATTGGGTATTAGTGCATTTTTATCTGTATGTATTTGCCATACTTGCATTTTATTAGGTGCCCCAAGAAGTAAAAAACCGCCACCAGTTCAATAAAAAGTGGAAACTAGGCTGATTTTTATCCTGACATTAACTTTAATATATTTAAAAATTAGAGTGTAAAATATTCATGTTTTAGCCTGTTCCTTTTTTCTGCAAGTCTGTTAGAATCTTCCGCGAACTTTATTTACCCTAAATAAAGACAATCATATATGGATTTATGAAAATGAAAAAACTAATCGCAGTAGCAGCTCTATCTTTACTTCCTTTCTCAAACGCAATGGCTGACCAAGATATTGGTTGTGGTCTTGGTTCTATGTTATTTGCTGGTCAGCAAGGTAAAGGCGTTAAAATTTTAGGCGCTACAACAAATGGTACATCTGGTAACCAAACTTTTGGTATCACTTTTGGTACTCTTGGTTGTGATGGTACTGGTACAGTAACTTCTTCAGAAAAAATCGCTTTATTCATTGACGGTAACATGGAGCAACTTGCTCGTGATATGTCAAAAGGTGAAGGCGAAACTTTAGCTACTCTAGCTGAAGCTTGGGGTGTTGCAGATCAAGATAAAGCAGCGTTCAATAAGCTTGCTCAAGCACAGTTCTCTTCAGTATTTACTTCTGAAAACGTGACTTCACAAACAGTTTTAGAAAACCTAAACACTGTTCTTGCAAGTAACGCACAACTTGCTTCTTATACTCTTTCTTAATCAGCTAAATTAGCCGGTTTTATACGTATAAATAAAGCCGCTGGAGTATTTCTCTAGCGGCTTTTGTAATTTAGTGATTATGAAAAAAATATTATTTGGTTTACTGCTCGCTCTTTTTAGTACTTACTCAAACGCTCAAAGTATTGAAACAAATACATTAGCAACACACCCTTACTGGCTTAAATTAGGTCACTACCGCTTGGCCACATTAGGCGATTGGAAAAGTGAAGTAGACAGTGCTGAGTTTTTTTTATCTCCTGTAGGTAAAACAAGCCCATATGACGAACTTAAAGCCACTATAGCCGCATTTAGTGGTAAAAATACTGACCCAAAAACAACACAATATCGTTGTCGGTTTCCTGCACGTTATAAATGGCTAAAAACAAAAATTGAAAATAACTGGCCCGAACTTAATTGCCCAGAGCTACAGGCGTGGCAAAAAATAATAAACCCTAAAGGGGTTACGTTAGTTTTTCCAACTGCATTTATGAATAGCCCATCATCAATGTTTGGCCACACTTTACTTCGTATTGATGCAAAAGATCAGACTCGCCATAAAGAGTTGCTCGCGTTTGCCGTTAACTTTGCAGCAGAGCCTGATGGCTCAGATAACGCAGCTATGTATGCACTAAAAGGCTTGATTGGCAGCTACCCAGGTAAGTTTTCGCTTATGCCGTACTATAAAAAAGTACGCGAATATAATGACTTAGAATCTCGTGATATTTGGGAATACAAACTTAATTTATCAGAGCTACAGGTAGAGCTTATTTTATTGCACTTGTGGGAGCTACAATTAGCTACATTCGATTACTTTTTTATTGATGAAAACTGCTCTTACCAATTACTTGCATTATTACAACTTGCACAAGAGGACCTTGATTTAACATCGTCATTTAATATGCAAGCTATTCCATCAGATACCGTTGCAGTACTAAGAAATAACAACTTATTACAAACACCTAATTACCGCCCTGCTTTTGGTACTAAGCTATACCATTACTCTACTCAAATGACTGACGAACAACTTGATGATGCAAGAGAGTTAATGCAAGGTGGCTCCCTCAATACTCGTAATTACTCACAGTCGCAATTAGTCGCTATATTAGAAATGGCGTATGAATGGTTAAATTTTGAATTTTACGATAAAGCGTTAAATCGTGAAGAAATTGCCCCGCGACTAACTAAGCTACTCCTAATGCGCAGCAAATATAATGTAGCTTCGCCATTTACTAAGCCAAGCCGCCCTATTGCTTCCCCTGAGCAAGGTCATGGTTCTTCTAAAGTATCGCTAGGTAGGGTACAAAATAATAACCAAGCAAACCTTACAAATTTTGGTTATAGGCTTGCGTACCATGACTTACTAGATAGGCCTGAAGGTTTTATAGCGGGTGCACAAATTAGTTTTTTTGATTTGGAAGCCGCTATTACTGACGAAGGAAATGCAGATATTGAACATTTTTACTTATTAGATGCTATGTCGCTTGCACCCGATAACCGCGTATTTGATAGCTGGTCGTGGAACTTTAAAATGGGCTTTGACCGACAACCAAGTGACAATAAACGTTTAGGCCGCTTTTTTACAAGAGGAGGTTATGGTAAATCTTATGGCGATCCTAATAATCTACACGGCTATATTCTTGGTCAATTTGAGCTAAATACAGGCGATATAACCGACCGACTTAGTGCTGGAATAGGCAGCGAAGCCGGTGTAATTTGGCAAATAAACAATAAGCATAAACTCGCTTTAACTGGCAATATATTATGGCTAACTGATAACGCAGCAAGTAAGCACAGCGAAATAGCTATAACATGGAATTACGCTGTTTCTCGCAATTTATCGCTGCGCAGCAAAGTACAGCATGCTCAATGGCATAGCCATAATTCATCAATGAGTTTAGCTATGCAGTTTTACTTTTAACTTTCTCAATATTATTTATATTTAATGCTACTTGTAGGGTAGCCAAATAGCACTCTACATTTAGCTTTTATTCCCGATGCCTTATAAACACT
The DNA here is from genome assembly GCF_040309305.1 of Pseudoalteromonas sp. RB2-MNA-CIBAN-0110. Lineage (NCBI taxonomy): Bacteria > Pseudomonadati > Pseudomonadota > Gammaproteobacteria > Alteromonadales > Pseudoalteromonadaceae > Pseudoalteromonas > Pseudoalteromonas sp. RB2-MNA-CIBAN-0110. The sequence continues at coordinate 25,763 of NZ_JBEOOQ010000017.1, forward strand.
TTTCAATAAGTGCTCCCACTGATGAAACGTAATAACGACTGGGTTATTGCTATTAAGCTGCCCTATAATGCCGTATTTACAAGGCTTTGATTTATCTTCTTCTACAAAGGTGCCAAATAACTTATCCCAAATAATAAGTACACCTGCAAAGTTTTTATCAAGGTAGCCTGTATTTATTGCGTGATGAACTCGGTGATGCGAAGGCGTATTAAATACTTTTTCAAACCAGCCTAACTTACCCACTATTTGAGTATGTACAAAAAATTGATACGCCAAATTTAATGCAACCACGCTAAATAATGTTAGCGGTTCAAATCCAATTAAAATCATAGGTAGCCAAAACACCCACATACCGGCTAAGGGGTACATTAAGCTTTGCCTAAATGCGGTGGTGAAATTCATTTTAGTTGAGCTGTGGTGCACCACATGTGCAGCCCACAACCAATGAATATGATGCGATGCTTTATGAAACCAATAATACAAAAAATCTTGCAGTAAAAATGCAAATGCAATACTTAATACACTCACTTCAATATCAAACAATCTATAGTCATACAACCAATTAAATAAAGGCATTAACAGCAGTAACGCAATAGCATCTGCGCCTTGGTGTAATAGCGCTAACACTGTATTTGCTAGGCTATCTTTTATGTCGTAATAGCGCTTAAACTTAATAAACTCACAGCAAACAAATATCAAAAATAACGGGCTAAGAGCGAGCAAAATAATTTCTGAGTTCATACTTTACCCGCCAAAAAATAATTATTTAAATTGTTTAACGCTTGGGTTATATCTTTTGTAATAATATATTTAAGTAATGCATTTGGCATCCACCATGGAGCTGAGCAGCTTATGCAATAGTTAAGTTCGGTAACTAAAGTATTGATGTCTTTATTTGCACTGAGGTATATATCGCCTCGATGATTAGCTACTGGTTTATCGCCTACTATTTGGTAACTGATCTGATTTTGATCGGCACTGATTATTTGCTCTGAAAAAGTTATTTTACCTATTTTAACTTGCCTAACAGCTCCTTTCCCGCCTTCTATTTGCCCTTCGTTTTGTGCTTGTAGCAGCTTAAATTTGGCATTAAAAAATCGATGCAACTGTTGATGATCCAATAGTGTGCTTATTATTTGCTTTGGCTGTGCATTAAGCGTTTGTTTAATTGTTATAAGTATCATTTTTACAGCAAGAGGTTATTAGGCATTCAACTAGCATATAAAAATTTAACGTGGCAAACTTGCTAATACACGACTATTTTTTAGCTTTAGATGACAAATGCACACATTAGCTGATCATTACTTTTCAAGTATTCTTGATTACTTACAAGCGCAAGGCATTAGTACTAAAACGGCTTTGCACGCTATTAGCTTTGACGAATTTAGTAATCAACGTACCCATCAATTAGCGCCGCGTATTAGTTTAAATAGTTACAATGCTTTATTAGTTTATGGCAAGAAAACACTTAACGATCCTCTTTTTGGTTTTACCCTAGGTCAGCAAATTCGCACTGCTGACTACGGCGTTTTAGGTTACTTAATTGAATCAAGCGATAACTTAAGCAGTGCCATTAAAGCATTGTTAAGCTACGACAGCTTGGTGGCTGATATTGGTAAAGCCAAGTTTGAACTAAATACTGATACAGCAACTATTCGTTGGATTGCTCATCAAAGTTGTAATGAGCATGTTGTTTTACGAAACATGACCGCGTGGGTAAGTGTGATTCGCCAGTTAATAAATTTAACGCTTTCGCCAAGTAGTATTAGTTTCACTTATAATTGGTTGCCATCGCAAAGGCGCGCCCTTGAATCATGGTTTAAATGCCCTGTAAAAAGCAGTGCTGAATATAATCAAGTTAGTTTTCCGAGCCATTATTTAACGCTGCCCTTTAAAACCGATAACGCCATTATTAATTCTACCTTTAAGCAATTGTCAGAGCAGCAACTCTCTAACTTTAAAAGCCAGCAGTGTATTGACGATAAAGTTAATCAGTTACTTACAGCTAAAACTACTTTGCAAAACTGCAACCTAATAGGCATAGCTGATGCGCTTAATTTAACACCCCGAACGCTACAACGACGCTTAAAACAACAAGACTTAACCTTTGCTCAACTACTTGAAAAAGAACGTAAAAAACGTGCAGATACATTAATAGCCAGCATGCCACTTGCTGATTTATCTAATATGTTAGGATTTAAAGATCAAAGCTCTTTTAATCGAGCTTTTTTACGCTGGCATAAATGCTCGCCATTACAATTTATAAAATACAAAACAGCAAGAACAGCCAAGTAAGTGCAAATTATTTACGTTATATAAACATAATATATATATGTTTTAGTTAATACTCTCTACACTAGGTGTATTATTGCTTTAAAAGATTTTTTATGTTTTTGCGTGTTTTATTAAGTGCTTTTGTATTTATTTTATATAGCCCCCTGTGTAACGCCGATTCGGTTACTTTTATAGCTGAAGACCTTCCTCCTTATCACTTTAAAAATCAGCAAGGTGAAGTAAGCGGCGCTTTAGTCGACATTGCTAAAGCAGTTGTGAAGCAAACAAACTTAACCGCTAATTTTGAAATAATGCCTATGGCCCGCGTTTTTAAGGAGCATAAAACAAATACCAACGCCATAATGTTGTCTTTGTTAAAAACCCCAGAGCGGATTAATAAATATACGTGGTTAGGCGAAGTGTATTTTGCAGATGCTTATTTAATTAGCTTAAAAAGCCATGTAGATGAAGTTGTTCACTTAAATTTTGCTAAAGAGTATAAAGTAGCAACCATTCGTGGCTACCTGAGCGAAGCCTACTTAAAACAAAAAGGCTTTACCGAAAATAACAATTTAATACTGGTCAGTTACTATAATCAACTTTGGCAAATGCTTTATAAAAACCGGATCGACTTTGTAGTAACTAATACACTTACACTTAATAACGAGCTAAAAAGCCTAGGACTCGATCCTAGCCTAATAACAAAACGAATTCATTTAAGCGATCTTCCCTCCTCACTTAATTTTGCAGCAAGTAATCAACTTAATCCTAAAACAGCTAAAGCACTCTCTGACGCATTAAGTAACATTAAAGAAAATGGTGAATACCATGCCATTTTAAACAAGTGGCAACTTTTATTACCAAACACGACTAACTTGCAGCACTAACCATAGTTAAAGCCCGACATTAGTTATTGGCAGTGGTTATTTAGTTATTTGCTAAACGCGGCAAAGCAAACTACAAAATTAAAAATCTCCTCTCCCCCAAAATAGACTACACCTTAGCGCCAAAATCTACGTTAAACATCACTAAATGAATAGCCAAGCACATAAAAAATACATACCGCAAACACTTCCATAAAAGCCGTTAAAAAACACCTAAACCAAATTGGTATAACAAAAAATCATTTAAAAAATATTTAATTTTACTAATTGGTAAGTTTTAATTGTTAAATTGGTATGCTAGATTGAGATTAAGCGATGCCTGTACCGCACAATTTTTACTTCATCACACAGAGACAATAATGATAAAAAATACATCCACATTTAAACTTACGGCTTTAGCCGTTATCACCCCTTTACTTTTTACCGCTTGTTCAAGTACCCAAAGCACTAATCAGCAAAGCGATGCGCCGGTACCTGCAACAAAGTTTGATTTATCTCACTGGAAAATAAATGTACCAGTGGATTTAAACAACGACGGTAAAATTGATGAAATAGATGTAGAAGAAATTCAGACTTACGCACACCCTGATTTTTTCTATCTTGATGATAAAGGCTACATGGTATTTACCTCCCCTAATAAAGCGCTTACAAGTGCTAACTCTACTAATACCCGTAGTGAACTTAGACAAATGATCCGTGGATCAAATACTAAAATTAAAACTAAACACTCTAAAAACAACTTTGCTTTAGCTGTTCACCCGCTATCTGACCGATTTGGTTCTGTTGGTGGAAAAATGGAAGCAACATTAAAAGTAGATCACGTTGCGCTACGTGCTACCGACCCTGATAAAAAAGCGGCTTACTCGGTTGTTGTAGGACAAATTCACGCAGGTAAAGATCAAGCACTTATTGATACCAAGCTTGGTTATGGCTGGGGTAATGAGCCACTTAAAATATATTACAAAAAATGGCCAGGGCACAAAACAGGCTCAGTTTTTTGGAACTACGAACGTAACTTAGCTAAAACGAATCCTGACCGTACAGACATTACTTACCCTGTTTGGGGTAATACATGGGAAAACCCTAACGAGCCAGGCGGTGCAGGTATTGCACTAGGTGAAGAATTTAGCTACACGGTAAATGTGTATAAAAATGTTATGCACCTTACATTTAGCGCACAAGGCAAAGAAGACGTTAACTACTCTATTAACTTAGGTAATAACGTAGATGCTTATGGCAAAGTGGACGAAAAAGATCATCCACATGGTTACGCTGCAGATTGGCATTACTTTAAAGCCGGCGCTTATAACCAATGTAGTACTAAAAGCGCCAAAGGTATTTGGTACCCAGGTTGTTTAGGTACTGGCGATTGGACTACAGATAAACAAAATGGCGATTACGCTCAAGTAAGCTTTAGTAAACTGGAGTTAAGCCCAGCGACACCGCCAACAAAATAACTTATTAGGCTAAACAGCTTCAGATAAGTAATTTTTTAGTGATGTAAACAATGGCGTTGGTAGATTATTAATATCGCACCAGCGCCACTTTAAACATTTATTAGGCTCTTTAAGCTCAGGCTCTCCGCCTTCAAAATCAGCTTTTACATACAGCGTAATATAGTGTTTGTTTTCAGCTGTAAAAATATCATTGGTAAAATCAAGCTTAGTAATTTTACTTACCTTTAAACCTGTTTCTTCAAACACTTCTCGTATTGCACATTGCTCAACACTTTCACCAAACTCTAAATGTCCACCAGGTGTTGCCCATGTATTAGCACCATGCGCGCCAATGCGCTCACCTAGTAAAATTGTGTTTTGATGCTTTATGATAACCGCCACACCAACTCTTACTACGTTACTCATATCGTATTTTCTCTTATTTTTACTGCCCGCCATGCTGAACCACACGCTTTGTATTGTCAATTTTGTATTTTTAAAACCAGTGTGTTGATTAACTTTTAACCGACCAAGGTCGAATAGCTTGCTTGCTAAAAAAAGCCTACATTTTGTAAGGTCTCTCACACATAAATTTAGCTTTAGGAGCCTTACATGTCAGGCAAATATAAACAGCAATATAATGCCTTTAAGCAAAACCCAGCCCAATTTTGGCTCGAACAAAGTAAAAATATTCCGTGGTATAAAACCCCCACAAAAGCATACACACAAGACGACGACGGGCTTTATCATTGGTTTAGCGACGGGCAATTAAACACCAGTTTTTTAGCGCTAGACCAACACGTTATTGCCGGGTTTGGCGAGCAAACTGCACTGATTTACGACTCTCCAGTCACTAATACAAAGCAAACTTATAGCTACTCACAACTACAACAAGAAGTTGCTAAATTTGCAGGCGTAATACAATCGTTAGGTGTTACAAAAGGCGATCGCGTTGTTATTTATATGCCAATGATCCCACAGGCGGTTATTGGTATGTTGGCGTGCGCTCGCCTTGGTGCTATTCATTCGGTGGTATTTGGTGGGTTTGCTGCACACGAATTGGCTGTACGCATTGATGATGCCAAGCCCAAACTTATACTGAGCGCCTCATGCGGTGTTGAAGTAAACAGCGTTATTGAATACAAACCACTTATTGATAACGCAATAGACTTAGCTGCGCACAAAGTAGAACACTGCGTTATTTATCAGCGCCCACAAGTAACCGCCACTCTTAAGCCTAAACGAGACATAGATTGGACTCAGGCAATGCAAACGGCTGCAAGCGCAGATCCGGTGCCTGTAAATGGTAGCGATCCGCTTTATATTTTATATACCTCAGGCACGACAGGCACACCCAAAGGCGTAGTGCGCGAAAATGGCGGTCACGCAGTGGCAATGCAATACAGCATGGAAACCGTTTATGGTATGAAGCCCGGCGACGTATTTTGGGCAGCGTCTGACATTGGCTGGGTAGTTGGGCACTCTTATATAGTTTACGCGCCGCTAATGTATCGCTGCGCGACCGTATTATATGAAGGTAAACCGGTTAAAACCCCCGACGCCAGTGCATTTTGGCGCGTGGTTGAAGAATATAAAGTAAATGCATTATTTAGTGCCCCCACCGCCTTTAGAGCAATTAAAAAAGAAGATCCAAATGCCGATGGTTTTAATCAATACGATACCTCAAGCTTAAAACGTTTATTTTTAGCTGGCGAGCGATTAGACCCTCCCACTTACGAGTGGCTTAAAGAAAAAACCAAACTGCCAGTGCTCGATCATTGGTGGCAAACAGAAACCGGCTGGGCTATTGCTTGTAACCCTGTAGGGCTTGAGTACTTAGCAACAAAACCTGGCAGCTCTACCGTGCCTACTCCAGGTTTTGACGTGCGAATATTAGATATGGATGGCAATGAATGCGCAGCTAACGAGCAAGGCGCCGTGGTAATTAAACTGCCACTTCCACCAGGTTGCCTACCAACTATTTGGCAAGATACCTCGCGTTTTAAAGCAAGCTACCTAAATGAATACGAAGGTTATTATTTATCTGGCGATGGCGGTTATATTGATGAAGACGGCTACCTATTTATTATGGGCAGAACCGACGACGTTATAAATGTAGCAGGGCATAGGCTTTCTACTGGCGAAATGGAAGAGATAGTAGCCGCGCACCCTGCTGTTGCTGAATGCGCTGTTTTTGGTGTGAACGATCCCCTCAAAGGGCAACTCCCTATGGGAATGATCGTGCTTAAAAATGATTTTATGGGCTCAAGTACCGACGTAGAACAAGCGCTTGTTTTAAGTGTTCGTAATCAGATTGGCGCTATTGCGTGTCTTAAAAATATAGTTAGCGTAGAGAGGTTACCTAAAACACGCTCGGGTAAAATACTGCGTAAAAATTTGCGCCAACTGGTTGATGGCGAAGAGCTACAAATACCTTCAACCATAGACGATGCCAGTATCTTTGAAGAAATAAACCAACAACTAACACAAAGATAAACCCAACCAACCTATCTAAAGCCATTTTTATAATGGCTTTTTATTTATGCCTTATATTTGATCATTTTACTTAAGTTTAGGCTTAGGCTTAGGTTTTAGGTTTTAGGTTTTAGGTTTAAGCTTTAATTTAACTAACAGCTGAAATTTTTTACAGCTTTGTACTTTCTTCTTTTAATAGCGCTATTAATTTAATCAATTTAAAAAGGAATGGTGTATGCCCCGCTTGCTACAAAAACTATTAACTACAGCCCTATTATTTATAGGCTTTGCCACACAAGCCTATGAAATAGAAGACTTAGGAGATGGCTTACACCGCTTTATAGACGACAGACACCGCTCAGTATTTTTAATCACTCCTGAGGGCGCAATTGTTACCGACCCACTTAACAAAAAAGCCGCCACCTGGTTAAACGAGAAAATTAAAACTCGCTATAACGTGCCTGTAAAATATGTAATTTATAGCCATAATCACAGCGATCATATTTACGGCGCTGAGGTATTTAAAAGCCCGCACACCACTTTTGTAGCGCATAAACTCGCTGCGCAAGATATTAAAAATACACAAATGAAAACGGTAATGCCCAGCCTTACTTTTGATGACGAGCTACTACTTACCCTTGGTGATTCTACAGTAAAGCTTAACTACCATGGTCCAAACGATGGTCGTGGTTCGGTTAGTATATTATTCGAAAAGCAAAAAACGTTGTTTGTAGTTGATTGGATTGTTATTGGCAGAATGCCGTGGCAAAAACTGTGGAGTTACGATATTCAAGGCATGATTAACTCAACCCAAGTGGTACTCAAATATGACTTTAATACCTTTGTAGGCGGACATGCCGATATTGGCAGCAAGGCTGATGTAGCGCGCTATTTAACTTATATAGAGCTTTTATATAGCCAAGTAACAGCAGGTGTTTTAGCTGGTAATACGCTTGACGAAATTAAACAAAATGTAAAATTAGACCAATTTAGTGACTTTAAACAGTTTGATGCATGGTTACCGCTTAACATAGAAGGCGTGTACGAGCGTTTAATGGAAGAGTCTGGTATGGGTTGGCGCAGCGATTTATAAGTTTGAACTCAGCGGACTAAGCTCTGAGCTCTAAACTCAATATTATAAGCATTGGTATTGGCGTATTTAACGCAGTACCAATGTACTTATTAATTAGTTAAATAGACGTCAAAAGCCATATAAACCACCTTTACAATATCCTTACGTTTGCTTACAGCACTATACAAAAAAAAAGTTTATCCTAGGCTTAGGGCGTGTTGATCTTTGTGGATTGAAATTTGTTCAATCTAGGGGCGATTAAATCGCGGCGCGAGGTTTGTAACCTAGTGGGCTAAGTAAAAACCGAGTAACAAAGAGTTAATCGTCCCTAGAAAGAACCCAAAGGGCAGCGCATGTTTGGTCTTTATGCTGCGTTATCACCTATTTATGGGGAATAACCACACTACATAGGCTCTGCCTTGCCTAAAAACCAAACATACTGCTGCAAATTCAACCACCAAAGTTCAACACGCCCTAGTGTTAAGCTATATAGGACTAATAAACATGAACTTATCTTTAAAAGTAGTTTTAGTAATGACGACCGCGCTTATTATGAGCGGCTGCACTGTATATCAACATGGTCCCAGTGCGCATAAACCACATAAAAAAGCAGTTAAAGTAATTACGCCTGTTTTAGTAACTGAGCACAACTCTCCAAACATTATTATCGTAAAAGCCAAGCCCACAAAACAAGCCTGCACTAAACACGATGATCATTGGCATTGTAAGGCTCGATAACAGATGCCAGTATTTACTGCATTCCGATTTTTTTAAAAATCGGAACCACCAGTTTTAATCGCAGTGAAAACTAATCTAACAATATTTAAGTTATTATATTTTTACCCATGCTTCACCTTCAATGTATTTATGAAGCTCTAAAAGTACTTCCAAATTCTCACCCCGTATATAAACTTCATGATCTGGTGCAACATCAGGGGGCAACTGTATTATAGATTGGATCACTGAGCTAAAATCCTCGAGGGCATGAAGAGTATTGAGAATCGCGTAAGATACAACAGACCGAACAGAACCAAGACCATTTGCCTTCAAATCTGAAGACTTCCAAATATGTAGATCAGCAAACGGTTCAGTATCAGTGGATATGGCAAATCCATCATCCATTATGTATAGAGATTTTATACTATTGCCACCGTGTGAAATTTTGTCTCTATATGATCTCAGCCATGAAAAAAACACACCATTTCGTGTGTAAAACTCAGCTAATGGCATCGGGATTTGAAATCTTTTAGCTACCTCTTCTGCTGTAGAAAGTTTATTGTCTAGGAATACCATCTTGGAAAAAGTTGGTTTCAACTTCTTAGTAGTAAGATTGGGATCTATATACTTAAACCTAGACCATATTTTCATTATAACTTCTTGAAGAAGATCAAATAAGCTCCTGCAAACCTTAAAAATGTATTCCATTTCTGTAGTTACAAATCTTCGTGTAATTTTTTTATTGTCGCTACGCCATATTTCATGGAAGAGATTTATTTTAGTAACGCTAGCAGATAAATTGTTTATATCTTCTTGGATCCCATTTTCGAAATGAACTAGGTCTTTGAAGTAAGCTCTCTTCATTATTAAACTGATAAAGCCTATATGAATATCTGTAGCTTTGGCTGGCTCCTTTGAAAAGTAACACGCGTCAGCCACATCAATCATTTTCATAGGAAGTAAACCCTTCTCAGTTAAGATCCAAGCTTCCCAATTTGATTCACCCAGATAACATGGCTGCATTGGAATTACTCGATCGTCAAAAGATTCTACTTTTATGTATGACACTTTTTCCATGTCAGCCGCTGATACTTTCATATAACTTCCTAGATTATAAAAATTTAAAAGCCCGCGAATCGCGTATGTTCCTTTCACGCGTCACGCTCCTATCCTTTCTTATTTATAGTTTTAGCAAATTACTTAACACATTACTATCACTAAGTTTTTTATATTCTCAGCGTTAAATTAAATATTTTTGAATGTAAAAAAACCGCGCTAAAGCTTTTTTAAAAGTGCCTTAACGCGGTTTTTATATTTCAAACCTAAGTATTCTAAGTATTAAAAAAAGCGTATTAACTAAAATCGACCACCACTTCATAACGCCCTGGCATGTCGTTTACCTCGTATACCCAACCGTGTCGTTTTATTATTTTTTCGCTTAACTCCAACCCTAAACCGTAGCCAATATTAGCAGGCTTGTTTGTGTTATTAATCGCGTGTGGCGTATCAGTTTGTTCGCTGCTATTTACTATAATTACACGGCTACCCTGCTGAGTAATTCGCACTTGCCCTTGTTGCGTATGCTGATACGCATTACGTATTAAGTTAGTAAGCACAATGTGGCATGCGGTGGCTTCGGTATTAATAGTCGTATTTTGGTTATCGGTATTTATAAGTACATCAACTTGTTTTGAATTGAGTAAATAATCGAGTTCGTTACCCAAGGTCGTTATTTTTTCGGCTAGGTTTACAGGCTCTGGTGCACTTTGCTGGTCGTCATTTCTGCTAAGCCACAATAACGTCTCGGTTAAATCGCTCATGGTTAAACCAGCGCGCTCTATTCGCTGCAGTGTAAGGTGTTGTTTATCGCTTAAAGGGGCTTTTTCGCTTAAGCGGTTAAGTAATTCAACGTTGCTGCGAATAACCGAAATTGGTGTACGTAACTCGTGGCTCGCATAACTTAAAAAGCGCTGTTCTCGCTCAAGGCTGTCGTGAGCAGAAAGCAAGCTACTGCGTATTAACGTTGCCAAGGTATTTAGTTCGTTATAGGTAAAGTCGGGCGGCGTGTTTTGTAAATTCTTTTGATTTAACGACTTAGCCCAACCACGTAGTGACTCTACTGGCTTAGCTATTTTTTTCATTACCATAAACAAAAAGAAGGTAAATAAGGCAATGGCTGCAAAACCAGTAATGGCTATCAATGTCATGCGGTGTATTGGTTTTACACTTCCCATTCTTTTAGGGCGATTTTTTTCAAGCATAATACGCGATATATAACGCGCCTCACCATTTGGGTTTTGATAGTAAACAACAAAAAACAAGTCTGCAGGCATAGTAAACAATGAGGTGTTATCTTTCACTTTTTGTAGTACACCGGCTTCATTTGGCGCTACTTCAAATTTTTGCTGTATTATTTCTGGCATGTCTTCCCAACGGCTCGCCACATTAAATCCAACAATATTTTTTGGCTGTCCATCTTCAATCTCAGTGGTTTGCGAAAGCTCAAACATAACTCCGTTTAGCCCTCGGTCTAAGCCATCAATAAAATAATTAACACTTAAAAACGAAAAGCCAATTGCCATTAATGAACTTAAAAGCACCATGGTGGCAAAAAAATACAACCTCAGGCTGGGTCTAATTTTCATGCTTGTGTCTCATTTTTTAATTTTAGCGCAAACCCTACACTGGGTATTGTTTCTAGTACGGCTTGGCAATGTGCTTGCTCTAGCTGTTTACGCAAATGATGAATATGCACTTTTAAGCTATTGCTGTCTGGCTGATCGTCTCCCCATATTGCTTGCATAATTACTTGTCGGGTTACCGGTTTTTGCTGCTCTCGTACAAGCACTTCTAATAACTTAAAAGTAATGGGTGATAACTTTAAACTGTGCTCTGCCACTGTTGCTGTATGCGCGGTTAAATTAAGTGTTAAGTTAGCAAATGTAAGGCGCTTTACCTCACCACTTTTACGCTTTGCTAATACTTGAACCCGCGCTACTAGCTCTTTCATGGCAAATGGTTTTACTAAATAGTCGTCACTACCGGCTGCAAACCCCTCAAGCTTATTGTCGAGGCTATCGCGCGCTGTCAGCATTAATACAGGTATATCAATGCCTTGCTCACGCAATGTTTTACACATGGTTAAACCGTCCATTTTGGGCATATTTACATCTAATATAATCATTTGATATTGATTACGTTCTATTAAATTTAAACCCATTACGCCATTGCTTGCATGGTCACACTCTATTGACTCTATTTCGAGATAATCAACAATGGTAGTTGCCAAGTCTATGTCGTCTTCAACCAGTAGTACGTTTATCGTTAAGAGGCTGTTTCCTGCGTTTTATTTTTAGCACCTAGCGATTTTAGCATAGTAGCTATACCGCGTTTAGCGTCGGTTTGAATCATCAACAACGCAGGTATAAGAATTAAGGTAATAACCGTGGCAAACAAAATACCGTAACCAAGTGATGCAGCCGCAGGGATTAAAAATTGTGCCTGAATTGAGGTTTCACTAAGAAGCGGCACCAAGCCTGCGTAAGTTGTAATTGAGGTTAGTAAAACAGCACGCAGACGACTCGTACACGACTCAACTATGGCATCATGCGTATTCATATCCTCTTCTTTTGTTAGTTCGTTAAAACGCGAAACAAGTAATAGGCTGTCGTTTACCACCACACCACTGAGCGCCAATATACCGTTTAATGACAATATGCTAATGGTTAAGTCGTTCCACCAATGCCCAAGTATTGCACCAACTACACCAAACGGAATTGCTACCATGATCAACATAGGTTGAACATACGATTTAAGCGGAATAGCCAACAGTACATATATAACTAATAAAGCAGCGACAAACATGCCGTACATTGACCCTGTTGTTTCGTCTTGCTCTTCAGCTTCACCCGCAAAATGAATATTCAAAGTAGGAAATTGCTGAGTTAATTCTGGTATTAAGTCGCGTTGTAAATCAGCCACTAATTCGTTTGGAGCAATCACATCTTTATCTACTTGCGCACTTAAATAAATTGCACGAAGTCCATCAATGCGGGTTATTTCATCTTGCTGATATTCACTGCTTACTGTGGCTACGTTAACTAGCGGTACAACGGTGCCATCAGGCAGGCGAATACGCGACTGCATTATATCCGCAGGTGTTTTACGGGCGTTCTCTGGATAACGTACACGTACTTTTATTTCGTCTTTATTACGTTGATAACGCTGTACAATTGCGCCGCCAAAGGCTTGCAGTATTTGCTTTGATAAGCTGGCTGTATCCATTCCAAGTGCACGCCCTTGTGCATTTAGGGTAAATTTAAGCTGTGGCTGACCTGGGTTTAAGTTGTCGTCTATTCCGTTAACGCCTGCGGTATTTTGTAAGCGCTCCTTAAATAGTGCGCCCGCCGCCATTACGGTTTCGTCGTCCCACGCTTTAAGCTCAACTTTAAAGTTATCAACCATTTTTCGCGTGGCTAATATTTGTAATTTTTTACTGCCCTCAAGGCTACCTGCTACGCGCTGCCACTCTTGAGCAAATTCGCTTGCTGTAAAAGCGCCTTCGTTTAATAGCTCAACGCTTACTTCACCGCTGGTGTCGCTGCTACTAATGACTTGTAGGCTGGTTATTTCGCTTTTATCTGAATTAAACTTAGTCATTAAGTTTTGCTCTGCTTGTAATGCACTTTGCTCAAGCGTTAGTAAATTTGTGTTTGTTTGCCCATAAGCAGCGTCGTTTTGCATAACTAAATCGGCTGTTACGGTGTCGCCTGCAATACTTGGGAAGAAACCAACCTTTACTGTGCCTGTCATTGGCATGCCAATAACTAATATAAAAAAGGCGATAAACGCAGCGACTACGGCGTATCTAAAGCGCAGTGAAAATTCAATAACCTTGCAGTAAATGTTTTTACTAAACCAGTTTAAGCCACTATCAGCACCATGTTGTATTTTTGACCACAGACCTCCTAAGCCTTTTTTAACTTGGCGTTTAGTACTAATGTGGGCTAGATGCGAGGGTAAAATAAGTTTTGATTCAACAACTGAAAGCAGTAAACAAATGGTCACTACGGTAGCAAATTGAGAGTAAATTTTACCTAAGTTGCCTGACACATTCGAAAGCGCCACAAACGCGGCAACGGTGGTTAATACCCCAAATATTGTCGGTACAGCTACTTTCATTGTACCCAAAACCGTGTTGTTTATTGTATCGCCATGTTTTTTACGTGTAGTGTAAATACTCTCGCCGACAACAACGGCATCGTCTACCACTATGCCCAGCGCCATAATAAAGCCGAAGGTGGTCATTTCGTTTATGGTCAGTGCGGTGTAGCCATCGGTCATAAAATACAGCGTGCCAAAAAATACAAATGGCAAGCCACCAGCAACCCATAAAGCCACACGTACATTTAAAAATATGGCTAGTATTACAAACACCATAATAATACCGGTCACCGCGTTTTTAGTCAGTAGCGATAAACGTTCGGTGATCATGGTGCTTTTGTCATTCCAGCTTTCTAGCTCTACATTTTGAGGTAATAGACCACTTTCGTGCCACGTTTTTATTACATTATTAGCCTGCTCAACAATGGTGATTATGTCGCTGGTATCACCCATTAGAATTTCAACGCCGACTGCATTTTGTTGGTTATAACGACTTAGTGAGTTGTTATCTTCAGAAAAGCTGTCGCTAACAATAGCAACATCACCTAATTTGATTTGTGCGCCAGATGCGGTAGTGAGTAAAACGATATTGGCAAAGTCGCGCTGCCAGTAAGCTTGGTCAGCCGCTTTCAGACGTATAATTTTACTGCTATCACGTAAACTAGTTGATAGTGGGCTTGATGACTCGTTATTAATCACCTCACTTATGTCACTAATGGTTAATCCATAGGCTTGTAATTTACCTTCATCGATTTCTACTGACATCATCGGATCGAGAACACCCGACTGAGTTACATCAGTAATACCTGATTGCGCTAATAAATCGGCTTTGAGTTTTTCACCTAGGTTTTGTAATGTATGGCGATCTGCATCCCCAAAAAGCTGTAGTGTTAATGCATGATCTTGCCTGCGCGCTTTATCAATAACAGGTTGCTCAGCATCAACAGGGAAGTTGTTAATTGCATCAACTTGATTTTTTACATCAAAGAGTCGCTCATCTAGTGAATAATCTGTTTCTTTTTCAATGCTAACATGACTGCCGCTAGCATCGGAGGTAGAGGTAATGCGCTTTATACCTTGTACTGTTTCAAGAGCTTCTTCTATTTTGAGCGCAATCCCCTCTTCAGCTTGTAATGCATCACCACTGTCATAAACAACTGACACCGAAACAGTATCAGGCTCCAAACTCGGAAAAGCTTCTTTACGCAACGTAGAAAGCGACATAATCCCCATTACAATCACGCTTATTAACAATAAATTAGCGGCAACAGAGTTATTTGCAAACCAATTAATAATACCGTGCAACGGGTTATTACTGCTAGGTACTTGAGGTGGTTGATGAGGGCTCATTATTGTACCCCTTCAACAATTGGATTTACCCTCATGTCGTTTAAATAACTAACAAGTGGGCGCGTTACTACTTTTAAATTACTAACACCCTCTATTGGTGAAATGTATACGTAATCTCCACGCTCAAATACTTTATTGGCTTGTGTGCTTACTAAGTTGTTTTTATCATTCACGTACCAAATTAAGCCATCTTGCGATACCGCTGAAGCAGGCAGTTCAATTACGTTACTTAATTGTTTACCGGCAATTTCAACCGCTAAAAATGTACCTGGTAATAATGGTGTCGCTTGTTCAAACGGTTTATCTAAGGCGACAATTACGCTGCGCTGACGCGAACTGTCATCGAGGTGTTGCTCAAAACGTGCAATATAACCATTCCATTTAGTATTAGTGGTTACATCACTTAAAATAACCTCGCCTGATTTATTATTTGCCAGATTTTGCCACTGATTCAATGAAAGCGGCACGTTTATTTCTACTTTGTCAGTGCTGTTTAATGTGGCAAGCGTATCGCCAATACCAACATAAGTACCTAAATCAATATCTCGCGATAAAATAACACCATCAAACGGAGCACTTAACTGGGTATTATTTACATCACGCTGTGTTGTTTTAAGTGCATATTGAGCGTCATCAAGCGTGGCTTGCGCGGCTTCTAGCTGCAAGGTTCTAAATACCAGTGGTGAGCTTGGCGCCTGCGTAACGCCTGAGCGTTCCCATTCACGTTTTGCTTGCTCCCCTAAATCTTGCTCTTCTTGCAGTGCGAGTTTCGCATCAGCGAGTGTGGCTTTGGCATTTGCGAGGGCTTGTAAGTATTCAGTATTATCTATTTGTGCAAACACCTGCCCTTTAGATACAAAGTTTCCGGTTGCAAATTGCTCACTCATATTAGTCACTTCGCCTTTAACTTGTGCTTTTAAGGTCAGTGTCCAATGCGCCTTTGCTTGACCATGTCCGTTCACATAAGCTTGGTAAGTGCTCGGAGCTGCATTAATTACCGATACATTTGGTGCAATAGCTCTAACCGTGACAGATTTTGAGCTATTAGCTTGTTCATCCATTTTTTTAGCGTTATACGCAACAGCAAGCCCTATACTAATAATTGCAACAAGGGTTACAATAACAGGTGTTGGCGAAATTCTCATGACGATACTCCAAGGCCCAAAGCAAGGCCTAAATCTATGCGGTTAGTTAAAAGGGTGTAGTTTATTTGACTAAGTTGAGCTTGCAGGTCGTATACTTTTTGTTGCACTGTTAGCAAATCTAAAATATCAACCAAACCTTGTTGATATTTACTTTGATAGTTACTAAAACTGCTTTTAGCGCTGGCAAGCGCATTGCTTATTTGTACTCGTTGCTCGGTTAATGACTGCTCCTGCCCGAGTGCATTTTCAACTTCGTTTACCGCACTTAGCAGCGTATCTTGGTACTGCCAAAACGCTTGCTCGGCATTTAATTTTGCAATATCAACTTGCGCACGCAGTGCTCCACCTTCAAATAAAGGGGCACTTAAACTCCCCAATAAACTCCACACAGGGCTAGTTAATAATGCTTGGCTTGGCGTGCTTGCTAAATCACTCAGTGATGCCGAAAGCGAAATGCTCGGTAGTAGCTCTTTGTACGATACATCAACCAAGTAATGCTTTGCCTGAATGTTGTAATAGGCACTTTGTAAGTCAGGTCGGCGCGCTAAATCTTGCTCTGGTAATGTACTTAATGGCTCAATAACGCTTGGCAGTGTTAATGTACTTGGCAGGTTTTGAAGTTTATCAGTGCCTACAATTAGCATTAAAGCACGCTTTGCTTTTGCTATTTGCTCTTGATAATCGGCAATGGTTGCGCGAGTAGATGCCGTGCTAGTACGGGCAGTATCAAGCGCTTCTAAATCACCTAACCCATATTGGTAGCGCTCTACAATACTTTGCTCATTATTTTGTAAAACAACTAAACGTTGCTGCTCTATATCGAGCAAATTTTGCTGCAAAATAATATTTAAATAAGTACGAATAACACTCGCTACTAATGTGTCTTTAGCACCTTGATAAGTAGCTTGGTTACTGGCAATAGTCATATCTTGCGCGGCTACGTTGTCAGCAATTTTTTGCCATATATCGGCTTCCCAACTTATACCTACTGATGAGCTATATTGCGTGCCTTCGGTTTCACTGCGCTGCGCGTCAAATCCTGCATCTACACTAAACCACTGACTTGCAGCGGTTACATCACGCTGCGCATAAGCTAGTTTTAATG
This sequence comes from Pseudoalteromonas sp. RB2-MNA-CIBAN-0110, assembly GCF_040309305.1. Classification (NCBI taxonomy): domain Bacteria; kingdom Pseudomonadati; phylum Pseudomonadota; class Gammaproteobacteria; order Alteromonadales; family Pseudoalteromonadaceae; genus Pseudoalteromonas; species Pseudoalteromonas sp. RB2-MNA-CIBAN-0110. The sequence goes on from NZ_JBEOOQ010000017.1 coordinate 43,384, forward strand.
CAACATGCACTTGATTAAACGATGGGTTATTAGTAACAGCTTGCTCAATAAGCGAATCAAGCCCTTCTATATTCACCAAATCGGTAATGTAATTTACTTGCTGTGCGTTACTTTGCGTGTACTGCCAATTTGCATGTTGCTTTAGCGACTGCTCAGTACTATTACCTTGATAGCTTGGCTGACTACTACATGCAGCAAGTGTGCAACTAAGTGCAAGTAAAAAACCGGTTGAGTGCTTTTTAAAATAAACCATTTAACTATGCCTAATTCGTACTATTACACATAGCTTATTAGGTCGAGGGTTAAGGAGGGGTTAAATGATTTAATCTAAATGTTGGGTTATTAATTTAACAGTAAAAAGTAATCACTTTAGATTTTTTACATCGTTATAAATTTTGCAGCTGCTCTATCAACCATTTATGGATTGGGCTGTTATTGGTACGCGGATGCCATGCGGCTATTACTTTAAATGTAGGAGGCAGAGCTTCTATTTTTAGCTGTTTAACTTTGCTATTTGGTAATAATCTTGATGGGTAAAACGCTAACATATCGGTTGTATGTAAAATGTCGGGCACGGCTGAAAAGCTCGGTACCGACATTACAATATTACGTTTTAGCCCCTGGCTTTCAAACCACTGATCGTGCGAACCACGCAAATTAGCGCGCGATGGCGACACCACTAGCTGTGAATGCTTTGCAAATTGCGCCAAACTCAAAGGTTCAGTGTAAGTAGTATTACCTATACCGGTAATACACAAATGCTGCTCTTCAAACAAAGTAATATAAGAAAGATTGTCGGGTATAAATTCCGGAAAGCTAATCAGCAAATCAAGCTCGCCTGCTGTTATAAGTTGATTAACGTTATCGGATGCAAAGTCGCGCACAATCAACTTTAAACCCGGTGCTTCGCGGCGGGTAATATTAAATAATTGCGGTAGTAAAGCCTGCGTGGCGTAGTCGGTTGCGCTTATGGTAAACACACCTTTATAAGTTTGCGGACTAAACAGTTCGGGCTCTAGTAACGATTCTAATTGCTTTAAAATATGGTTAACAGGCGCCTTGAGTCCTTGCGCTTTAGGAGTAGCAACCATGTTATTACCTTGGCGAATAAACAAGCGATCGTCAAATAAGTCTCGTAGCTTTCGTAGTTGCTCACTAATAGCTTGTTGCGTTAACCCCATTTTTTTGGCTACTTGCGAAAGATTTTGCAGTTCTAATAAGCTACTGAGTACTCTTAACTGTTTTATATCGAGCCGACTAATACCATTCATAATTGTATGCTGCACAAAAAGGTGTTGTTTCAAATTGTATCTTTAAATCTCTATGCTGCCAATGTTGCTTAACCACTATTTAAGCCTTTGTTTGCTTTATAAGAGAATTTAAAATGAAATCAGAATCAGTTAATACCGCCCCTTTATTCTCATCAATTGAGCTTGGCCCTTTTACTCTTAAAAACCGTATTGTGATGCCTCCTCTTACTCGCTCTCGTAGTACACAACCGGGCAATATTCCTAATGAATTAATGGCTGAGTATTATGCGCAGCGCGCATCGGCTGGCTTTATGGTTACCGAAGGCACACAAATAGAACCTCGTGGACAAGGCTACGCTTGGACCCCAGGTATTCACTCACAAGCACAAATTGAAGGCTGGAAAAAAGTAACACATGCAGTACATGCTAAAGGCGGTGTTATTTTTGCTCAGCTTTGGCATGTAGGGCGCGTATCGCACGCCACACTACAACCAAATTCAGGTAAACCGGTTGGCCCTTCAGATATTATTGCTGACAATGTAAAAGTATTTATTGAAACCGCACCTGGTGAAGGCGCATTGGCTGACCCAAGTGAGCCTCGTGCACTAACAACAACTGAAGTTGGCGAACTGGTAAACATGTATGCGCAAGCTGCACGTAATGCTCTAGAAGCAGGCTTTGATGGCGTAGAGCTTCATTGTGCTAACGGGTATTTAGTTAATCAGTTTATTTCTGAACATACTAATAACCGTGACGATCAATACGGTGGAACGCTTAGTAATCGCCTGCGCTTTTTAAAAGAGATAGTTGAAGCGGTAAGTGACGTTGTAGGCTCTGATCGTTTAGGTGTTCGCTTTGCTCCTTTATTTGAAAGCACAGATGAAACACGAGTGTATTTAGGACTTGTTGAATCAAACCCTCATCATACTTATGTACAAGCCGTTAAAGTGCTTGAGCAAGCGGGTATTGCTTACTTATCAATAGCGGAAGCTGATTGGGAAAATGCTCCTGATTTACCACAAGAATTTTATAAAGCAGTACGAGCTGAATTTTCAGGTCGCATCATTTATGCTGGTAAATACACAGTAGAAAAAGCGGTACGTATTTTAGGTGAAGGTTACGGTGACTTATTTGCATTTGGTCGCCCATTTATAGCTAACCCTGATTTACCAGAGCGTATAGCGAATAATTGGACGTTTAACGAGGCCGATGCAGCCACTATGTATGGCGGTACTGAAGTCGGTTATAGCGATTATCCTTTTTATCAAAAGTAGCCAACCTAGACTCTAAACGATATATGGAATTGGTATAGAACCGATACGGTTTTATACCTGGTAGCTTAATCAAGCTACCTGTTTTGAGGTAAGAAAACGGTGTTGATAACACAGCTAAAATTTTGTTATTAGTTGTTCTCGACAATTGCTCTTTCATTGCCCTACCCTCTGCATTTATGCAGCCATATATCAGTCATTTTTTAATAGAGTTAACGTTAGATTTAATCCCTCAAATTGATTAAGTATTACTGCGGATTGGTATTAGCGTCAAGAATAGTAAAGATAAGTAAAAGGGTGTAAAGCCTCCCTAAAGTTGCCCTGCATGCAGTTGGCATTCAGTTTCAAACGTCAATACTAGCCATATTAACCACAAACGAGGCAATATTATGAAACTTACATTTATACTACCTGCACTATTAGTTATTGGCACTTTATCTAGTTCTGCATTTGCAGCACCACATGATAGATATACAAAGCAAGAATATAAAAAGGTTCAGCTAAAACGAGAACTGAAAAAAATTAACCAAACTAAGGTAATCAAGTATGTTCCAGTTAAAGTTGCTAAAAGAAACGTTAATAACACAGCATTTGTTAAAGTTAATGTCATAACGTATCACCCTAGCCTTAAATTTATTAAAAGATAAATGCGCACTTTAAAATATAAAGTCATGTTTGCGGCAATAAATAACGCGCCGCAAACTTAGCTTTTTACACCATTTAAACTCTGTTATTGGTATTACCCCATCTTAAAATGCAAGGAAATAACGTTTTCTAAGCACAACAAAAAAGTCCAAATACATAATTTAATAGCAATATTATTAAAATATCTCTCGTAATAAATATACTTACAAAGAACAGGATTACCCTCAAAAATCGTCAAAAATAACTAAGTATGTCAATAACTGTCAGTAAAATGTAAAAAGCTGTAAGCATAGCTCCGTTTGCTGTTGTATGTCAGTTAACATTCAGTTTGAACCGCTAGTATTGAACCCAGTTATGTAAAAACATAAACGAGGCAATACTATGAAACTTACTTTTTTACTACCTGCACTGCTCGCCATTGGCGCAGTATCAGGCTCTGCGCTTGGAGCACAAAACGAGCGAGAGAATGATAAAAGCTTTAAACGTGACCACGACAAACGTGTTGAATATAAACGCGATGAACGCCGCCATGAAAAAAAGCAGCGTATTGAGCATAAAAAAGAAAAACGAGAAGACCGTAAGCAAGAAAAACGTAAACTTGCTAAGTACAAGCAGGAAAAGCGTGAACAATACCGCTACAACCAGCGCAAATATAACTACTTAACAAGCCATAATAATTCAGTCGCTTACAGACAAAATCGATTTATAAACCATTTACCACGCAATAGCGCATCGATTAGATTTAATGGTATTTCGTTTACGTTTAACGACGGCCTTTACTACCGTAAAGCTAAAAGAGGCTACCATGTAGTTACGCCACCTAGAGGCCTGCGTATAAATACGCTACCAAGAAATTACAGGCATTTTAAGCATCACAATACCACCTACTACACATATCAAAACGTGTATTACGTCGCAAATAATTACGGTTATACAGTGGTTGATGAGCCACCAACCCGTCTTAATCAGGCAATAAAAGTGGGGAATGTGAATGATTATAGCTTGGGCCAAACTTACGATTCATTGCCTCAGGCAGCACAGGCCGTAATAATTAACTCGCAGCAGTATTTTAAATACGGCGATATTTATTTTTTACCGCAAATAAGTGGTGACGACATAAAATACCTTGCTATCAAGCTAGGTTAAATCCGCTATAAATTAAAAGGCCTTGCTACCAATAGCAGGGTCTTTTTCATTTCCCCTGTAGGTAATAACTTAAAGCAATAAAATCAATTCCCTCTCTAAACATTAACATGTCTTAGTATTTGTAAGCTTTTTTGCTAAACTAGCTCGCATATTAATAGTGAGAGTGTATTTATGTCGGGTGAGTTTCCACGTGCTGGTTTTTGGCGCCGTTTTGCGTCGTTAGTTTACGATACGTTAGCCATTATTGCGTTTGCGATGTTAACTGTAGTGCTGTATTTATTTGCAGTACAAGGGCTTATTTCTCTCGATGTAATTAGTTTAAATGGCGCAGAGGATGTATCTGCCTTTATTCAAAATTCAAATCTTCTTTCGGGTATTCGTACCGCCCTTTTAATTATTGTTACCTTAGTATTTTTTGGCTACTTTTGGACTAAAAGCGGGCAAACCATTGGCATGCGTGCATGGCGTTTAAAAGTACAAACTCTTGAGGGGAATTTAATTAGCTGGCCGCAATCAATTATCCGCAGCGTTAGCGCTTTACTCGGTTTAGGTAATTTGATGGTGTTAGTCGATTTTAAAAACAAAAAAGCACTGCAAGATTACATCTCTAAAACAGAAGTTATTGCGCTTACTAAAGAAGAAAACAGACGTATTTATAGTGAGCTTGATTAATACTAACTTTTAAAATCGTGAGTTAAGCGGTAGTTAAGAAGTAATTAAAAAGCAAAAAGGGTGACCAGTGGTCACCCTTTTTTCATATTTTGAATAAGTAAATTTATACCCGCTTATTCATCAAATAGGTCGCAAAGCCTATAAATATAATACTGGGCAATACCGCACCTATAATGGCAGGTATTTGGTAAACCATAACTACAGGGCCAAATATTTCATTAGTTAAGTGAAACACGATCCCTGTAACAACTCCCATAATAATACGTGCGCCCATTGTTACTGTACGCAACGGGCCAAATATAAACGACAGCGCCACCAGCAGCATAACCGCTACAGATACAGGCTGCATAAGCTTACGCCATAGAGCCAATTCGTAGGTACTTGTGTCTTGTTCGTTTTGCTCTAAGTAACTTAAATATGACCAAAGCCCAGTAAACGAAAGCGACTCTGGTTTTACCGAAACAACCCCTAACTTTTCCGCTGTGAGTTGCGAAGGATAAAACTCTTCAGGCAGTTGCTCTGTTGTCGTTTTTTCGCTAGTAATAATAACTTTGTTAACGTCACGAAGTAACCAACCATCTTTTCGGCTCAGTGCATCCCTTGCTTTAGTAATTTGGGTAAGCTCTAACGATTTATCAAAGTGGTACATATGCACCCCGTTAAGCCTGCCGTTTTCATCAACATCTTCAATATTAATAAAATTATTGCCGTCTTTAGCCCATACACCTTTTTGTGTATTAAACACATCGCCGCCATGTATTGCTTGGTTACGCATTTCTTTAGCGTGTAATTGTGCTTCAGGTGCGCCCCATTCGCCCAATGCCATCATACAGATAGCCATAAATACGGCGGTTTTCATCACTGAGCCAATTATTTGTAAGCGCGACATACCAGCGGCTTGCATCACTACCAGCTCACTGTTTGAGGCAAGCGCCCCTAAACCTGTTAAGCCACCTATTAGCGCAGCCATCGGGAAAAACACTACTAAATCGCCAGGAATTGTATAAAGCGTATAAAGCATTGCAGTCATTAAATCGTAACTGCCGCGCCCTACCGACTTTAACTGGTCGATAAACTTAATTAAGGTGCTAATACCAACAAGTACCAACAATGCAAAGCCAGTAGTTTGTAAAATACTGCGGCCTAAATACCAATCAAGCGTTTTCATCATGAGCCTAACTCCCGCTTAGTTACAACGGCTTTAAGCCAAGCGCCCAGTGGTCGCCCTTTTATAATTAATAACCCACCTATAAACAGGGCACTTAGATGAATCCACCACAAGCCGATTGAAGGCGGGATTTTGCCATCTTCAACTGCAAATTTAGCGGCATTTAGTAAAATAAAGTAGCCTAAGTACAAGCTAATAGCAGGCACTAGTTTTGCAAATTTACCTTGGCGAGGATTAACCACACTTAGTGGTACTGCCAGTAAGGTAAGTAGCGGGATTGATAACGGAATAGCGAGTCGCCATTGCCATTGAGCAATAGATTCAGGAGTATTAATGGCGAGTAATTGATTAGTAGGCACAGCCTCTAACTTACGGCGTTGATGCTCTATTTCTTGTTCTCGTATTTGTACGCTGTAACCATCAAATTCTGTTAAGTTAAGTGCAGGCGTTGTGCCATCTGTTTCATAGCGTTTACCGTCTGTTAGCACGAGCTGTTGCTCACCATTTACGGCTTCAACCACAACACCTTGCTCTGCATATACTAAGCGCGCTAGGTTGCCTTTTTCGCTATCGGGTAACTGTGCAACAAATACCTTATTGAGCTCTTTGCCACCCTTTTCAATATTATGAATAAACACCACTGCTTTTTCGTTACCGGTTTCTTGGAACCGCCCAGCTCTGAGTGCAGATAACCCCGCATCGGCTTTGGCTTGCTCTTTTAATTGATACTCTTGCTCGCTTGCCCACGGCGCTATATACATAGTCAGTGCTGCGGCTAATATAGCAAGCCCTACACTTGATATAAGTGTTACGCGCACAACATACCATTCACTTACGCCACAGGCTTTAAGTACGGTCATTTCGCTATCAGCGTAAATACGGCTGTAGGCTAAAATAATGCCTAAAAATATACTCAGTGGAAGTATTAGCGAGGCTAGTTGTGGAAGTTTTAGTGCAATCATCGATAGCACTAATTTAGCAGGAATGCTGCCCTCAGAGGCATCACCTAAAATACCAACTAACTTTTGTGACAAAAATATTGTCATCAAAGTTAAAAATACGGCGACCTGCGATTTTAAAACCTCAGCGGTCAAATAACGGAAAATTAGCAATGCTCGCCCCTGTTAAACATGGAATTTCACTACGATAGTGAGAATTGAATAGTTAAATAGCTATTTTACCCAATTAATACCGGCAAATAGGCTATTATTATAAGCCATCAAAATTAATTATCCTACCTAAGTGCACGATATAATGTTGCATTAGTAGCCCTTAAGCATATAAAGTTCAATTACACAGTAAGAGTCTAGCAAAATCAGCTAAAATTAAAATTATCCGCACATAAGTTACGTAGATAAGACTAGAAAATACTTTTTTAGCCCCAACTTACTAACTTAAATGACTCAAAATCAGGAGTGACAATGGAATTTAACGTAAAAAGTGGTAGCCCAGAAAAACAGCGCAGCGCATGTATTGTGGTTGGCGTTTACGAGCCACGTAGGTTATCCCCCATTGGTGAACAACTCGATAAAATTAGTGATGGCTATATCTCTAATTTACTTCGCCGTGGCGACTTAGAAGGTAAGCCAGGCCAAGTTTTATTATTGCATCATGTACCTAATGTATTAAGCGAGCGCATATTGCTTGTTGGTTGTGGTAAAGAGCGCGAGCTTGATGATAAGCAATATAAACAAATTATTTCTAAAACTATTAATACCTTAAACGAAACAGGCTCTATGGAAGCAGTCTGCTTTTTAACAGAGCAACACGTTAAAGGTCGCGACACTTACTGGAAAGTTCGTCAAGCAGTAGAAACAACACAAGATTGCTTATATACGTTTAACCAATTAAAAAGTAAAAAAGTAGACCCTCGTCGTCCGCTTCGTAAAATGGTGTTTAACGTACCAACACGACGCGAACTAACGATTGGCGAAAGTGCCATTGAGCATGGTTTAGCCATTGCTGCAGGTAGTAAGCTGTGTAAAGACGTGGCTAATATGCCACCAAATATTTGTAACCCAGTGTACTTAGGCGAGCAAGCACAAGAGTTGGCAACTAATTTTGACAACATCACTGTTGATATTATTGGCGAAAAGCAAATGGCAGAACTAGGTATGAATTCTTACCTAGCTGTTGGCCGAGGTAGTGATAACGAATCAATTATGTCGATTATTAACTACAAAGGCGCCGCTGACGACCAAGCCCCTATTGTACTTGTTGGTAAAGGCTTAACGTTTGACTCAGGCGGTATTTCATTAAAACCAGGCGAAGGCATGGACGAAATGAAATACGACATGGGCGGCGCTGCAGGTGTTATTGGCGCAATGCGTGCACTTGCACAAATGCAATTGCCAATTAACGTTATTGGTGTTTTAGCTGGCTGTGAAAACATGCCTGGCTCAAACGCGTATCGCCCGGGTGATATTCTAACAACAATGTCGGGGCAAACAGTTGAAGTGTTAAACACCGACGCTGAAGGTCGTTTAGTATTGTGCGACGCACTAACGTACGTTGAACGTTTTAATCCAGATACGGTTATTGACGTAGCAACACTTACTGGCGCTTGTATTGTAGCCCTTGGCGCGCATGCGACTGGTTTACTATCAAACCATAACCCACTTGCACACGATTTATTAAAAGCGTCTGAGCAAAGTGGCGACCGCGCATGGCAGTTACCGTTATGGGATGACTATCAAGATCAACTAGAGAGCCCATTTGCTGACTTTACAAACTTAGGCGGACGCTCTGCGGGTACTATTACTGCGGCATGTTTCTTGTCTAAATTTACTAAAAAGTATCATTGGGCGCATTTAGATGTTGCCGGTACAGCTTGGCGCAGTGGCGCTAAAAAAGGCGCAACGGGTCGTCCTGTTCCTATGCTTACTCAGTATTTATTAAATAGAGCTGGCGTAAGTGAAGCCGCTCAAGATTAAACACACTGTTTAGCTACTTATAAGGCGCCATTTGGCGCCTTATTTATTTGTGTATTAATTGAAGCAAACCCCGTTATATGGCAAAATCTGCCTCTTAATTTATGTATATCAATTTGGTATACATTCAATGTCATGGGAAACCCCGATACAATGAACATGAACGCTAAATTTTTCGTTCTAAAGCAACAAGATGAGTCTAAAGCGAAGGCTGACGATCATTTTGCTTTGGCTGCTCAAATTGCGGCCGATCAGTATCGAAATGGGCAGCGTGTGTTTATTTGTGTTAACGATAACGAAGCAGCCTGTGCCATTGATGAAATAATTTGGGCATTCGATCCAGATAGTTTTGTGCCACATAATTTACAAGGTGAAGGCCCTAAAGGCGGCGCACCTGTAGAAATTGGTATTACGCCACCTGTTGGCAATCGTAAAGTTTTAATTAACTTGGCTACTCAGTTACCGGATTACATTCGTCGGTTTAACCAAGTTTTTGATTTTGTACCCGTAGAAGCAGCGGCTAAACAAGCAGCCCGCGAGCGTTTTAAAAAGCTACGCCAACTCGGTGCCAATCTCACCACGCAAGATATTAATAGCTAGCCAATCAGGCAAACTAACCAACTAATTTAAGTACTTATTTAAGGTTCTGTGTAATGGATAAAACCTACAATCCGCAAGATATTGAACAGTCTCTATATCAAGACTGGGAACAAAAAGGCTACTTTAAGCCATCTGGTAAAGGCGTACCATATTCAATTATGATCCCGCCGCCAAATGTCACTGGTAGCTTACACATGGGCCACGCCTTCCAAGATACAATAATGGATACCCTAACGCGTTTTAAACGTATGCAAGGTAACAACACATTATGGCAAGTAGGTACTGACCACGCAGGTATTGCAACGCAAATGTTAGTTGAGCGTAAACTGCATGCCGAAGAAGGCAAAACACGCCACGATTTAGGCCGCGAAGATTTTATTAATAAAATCTGGGAATGGAAAAAAGAATCGGGCGGCACTATTACCAAACAACTTCGTCGCCTTGGCGCATCGGTTGATTGGGATCGTGAACGCTTTACCATGGACGATGGCCTATCTGAAGCCGTTAAAGAAGTGTTTGTACGCCTTCACAAAGAAAACCTAATTTATCGTGGTAAACGCCTAGTAAACTGGGATCCTAAATTACATACGGCTATTTCTGATCTTGAAGTTGAAAACAAAGACAAAAAAGGCCACATGTGGAACTTACGTTACCCACTGGCTGATGGCGTTACAACGCAAGACGGAAAAGACTACATAGTAGTAGCAACAACTCGTCCAGAAACCATGCTTGGCGACTCAGGTGTTGCAGTAAACCCTGATGACGAACGCTACATAGATTTAATCGGTAAAGAGATTTTATTACCTATCGTTAATCGTCGTATTAAAATTGTTGCTGACGAACATGCCGATAAAGATAAAGGCACGGGCTGTGTAAAAATAACCCCAGCGCACGACTTTAACGATAACGAAGTGGGCAAGCGTCATCAAATGCCGATGATCAACATTTTCGATAAAGACGCCGCTATTCTTACCCAAGGTGAAACATACACCTTTGACGGTAAAGAGCTTGAGTTTGATGCGCCAATTCCTGAGCGCTTGCGCGGCCTTGATCGTTTTGCAGCGCGTAAAGCAATTGTGGCAGAATTTGAAGAACTTGGCTTACTTGAAAAAATTGAAGACCATGGTTTAACGGTTCCTTACGGCGATCGCTCTGGTGTTGTAATTGAGCCACTACTTACCGACCAATGGTATGTACGTGTTGCACCACTTGCTGAGCCTGCAAAAGACGCTGTTAAAAACGGCGATATTCAATTTGTACCTAAGCAATACGAAAACATGTACTTCTCGTGGATGAACGACGTACAAGATTGGTGTATTTCACGCCAGCTTTGGTGGGGTCACCGTATCCCAGCTTGGTACGACAATGAAGGTAACGTATTTGTTGGTCGCGACGAAGCTGAAGTACGCCGTGAAAACAACATTGCAGATAACGTAACGCTAAGCCAAGACGAAGACGTACTTGATACGTGGTTCTCATCAGCGCTTTGGACTTTCTCTACACAAGGTTGGCCTGAAAATACTGATGATTTAAAAACCTTCCACCCGTCTGACGTGTTGGTAACTGGTTTTGATATTATTTTCTTCTGGGTTGCACGCATGATTATGATGACGCTGCACTTTGTAAAAGACGAAAATGGCAAACCACAAGTTCCGTTTAAAACCGTATATGTAACTGGCTTAATACGTGACGACAATGGCGATAAAATGTCTAAGTCAAAAGGTAACGTACTTGACCCACTAGACATGATTGACGGCATTGAACTTGAAGACCTAGTACAAAAACGTACTGGTAATATGATGCAGCCAAAACTTGCCGCTAAAATCGAAAAAGATACGCGTAAAGTATTTGCAGGCGGTATTGAAGCACACGGCACCGACGCCCTTCGCTTTACGCTTGCTGCAATGGCATCTACCGGTCGTGATATTAACTGGGATATGAACCGCCTTGAAGGTTACCGTAACTTCTGTAACAAATTATGGAACGCGAGCCGTTACGTATTAATGAATACAGAAGAGCAAGACTGTGGTTTTGCAAACGGTGCTCAAACGGAGCTTTCATTAGCTGACCGCTGGATTTTAGGTCAATATGAAGCAACCGTTAAAACCTATACAGAGCATTTAGATAACTACCGTTTTGACTTAGCTGCTAACACGCTTTACGAATTCACTTGGAACCAATTTTGTGATTGGTACTTAGAGCTAACTAAACCAGTACTGTTTAAAGGTAATGAAGCACAGCAACGTGGTACACGCCATACGTTAATAACGGTACTTGAAAGCTTACTGCGTTTAATGCACCCAATGATGCCATACATTACGGAAACTATTTGGCAACGTGTTGCACCACTTGCAGGCCTTGAAACAGAGAACACCAGTATTATGGTTCAGCCGTTCCCTGTATATAACGAAGCAAGCGTTGATGCCAAAGCAATGGACGACTTAGAGTGGGTTAAACAATTCATTTTAGCTATTCGTAATATTCGTGGTGAAATGGATATTAGCCCAAGTAAACCGCTTAGCGTATTACTAGCTAATGCATCAAGCGACGACATGCGCCGCATTGAAGAAAACAAATCATTTTTAGCGTCACTTGCAAAAATTGAAGAGTTTACAATGCTTGAAAACAAAGACGATGCACCAGCATGTGCCACGTCTTATGTTGGCAACCTTGAGATCATGATCCCAATGGCGGGCTTAATTGATGTGGAAGCCGAGCTTTCGCGTATTAATAAGCAACTCGAAAAAGCAGAAAAAGGCCTAGCACAAGTGCAGAACAAACTCGCTAACGAAAAGTTTGTAAACAACGCACCTGAAGCTGTACTTGCTAAAGAAAATGCAAAACTGGCTGAGTTTAGCGATGCTAAAACTAAGCTACTTGAGCAAAAAACTAAAATAGAAAGCTTATAAGCTTTCATAAAATGCCTATTAACACTATTTAATAGGCATTAAAAAAGCCGCTCACTTTAATTAAAGTGAGCGGCTTTTTTGTGCCCTGTGATTAACCACAAGACACTTCTACATTAAAACTTGTAGTTGTACTGAGCGCCAATAAGTACTGCATTACCTTCTGACTCAAACTCAAATCCATCTTCTTCAAAGTTCTGAGTTTTACCACGGATAATACTTACACCAAGATCAACGTTAGAGCTTTGATCAATTGTGTAGTTACCACCGAATGAGAACCAAAAACGATCTGTATCTGGGATAGAGATCGACAGGTGATCTTGTGATACTGGAGACTGATCAAATGCTACACCAGCACGAAGTAATAAATCTTCGTTATATTGGTAATCTGAACCAACAGCGAAACGGTATGAATCAGAGAAGCTTTCATCTTTATTAAATGCGCTAAATTTATCGCCAGTTGGAGCTGTAACTTGTGCTTCTAATGAATCAAAGCTACTCCAACCTGTCCATAAAATACTGTAATGAAGACCAAGTTTTTCATCTAACTGATGAGAACCTGAAAATTCAGCTATTGCAGGAAGTGTTATTTCAACAGAACCAGGTAATTCAGTTCCATTTAATCCACCAAAAGCTGTTGGTATTTGATTCGAGTAATCACCTTCGAATGTAATATCTGTTTCTGTACGATAATTAAAACCAAAACGGCTGTTATCATCTAGCTGATACATTAAACCAACATTTAAAGCGTAACCTGTATCATCACCTTCCAAGTTCACAACTTCAGTGCTTGAAGCAAATGGTAAACCAGAGCCAGCATGACGCACAATAGTTGCATCAGCGTAAATTACGTTTAAGCCAATACCATAGCTAAACTTTTCAGTAACTTTATAAGCAACGCTTGCATTTAAGTTAACGGTGAAGATTTCTGTTTTACCAGCAATCTGTCCTGCTGAGTAGTCATCGTCAAAGTCTGTTGATAAGCCAAAGTTTGAAAACGCACCAAAACCAAGTGATACTTTATCGTTGTAAGGCATAGTAAAGTAAGCTGCTGGTACCACTGCACTTGGTGCAATACTATCGTCATCTAATGAAGATTGATCTATACCAGTTGGCGCGCCTTCACCTTCTAAGCTTACATCTGGGATTACGCCAATAGCAGCAACACTTAGTTGCTTTTCTTTAAATAAAGTCATTAGTGCAGGGTTACGTGCAACTACAGACGCGTCGTCTGCGATAGAAGCTTCACCAGCGTATGCACGGCCTAAACCCGATGCATTTTGCTCTGATAATTGAAACGCAGCTGCAAAGCTATCAGCTGAAACAAATGCAAGCGAAGCTGCAATAAGGGTTTTAGAAAATTTCATTGTTGAGTCCTTAACCAAACTGACTGTCTGGGTACTATGTGTGTTGTTATTAGGATTTAAAACGTGATTACACTACCTTAATTTTTTGTAAAAAACTCTATGAATACGTCAAAAGACAGTAAAAAACATGTTTTTTAACGACATTTTAACAACTATTTAAAACTCATCGGATGAGAAGTGTGGTATTAGAGTAAACACTCTAAATGTAATTAATTATCATTTAGATTGACTTGGAATTAGTAGCAACTTACACTCATTATAAAATCGCAATGGAAGTAAAACTGTGATCATTTTATTTATTATTACAGGGCTAATATTTTGTGGAGCGAGTGTGTTTTGCTTTTACAAAGCAAACTACTGCGCATGTACTCAAGCAGGACAATGCGATAACCCCGTAAACCATTATTGGCTAGGGGCAATGTTAAATGCGTTAATATCTTTAGCGCTGTGTTGTTTTGCATTGCACGTAGAGCTAGGCACTTTGTTATGGTTAACACTGATGGGAAATTGCTTTTTGGGTGCGTTTATTTCTGCAAAACAAACTAAAAAAAGGCAATGCAGTAAGGCTAGTTCAACAAATGCTCTTTTAGCAGGCGAGACAAATTAATCTGATAATCTAAGGGCTTAACACTTGATAGTATTTTAAGCTCTTGGGTGTGCTCACTTAAATCGATGTCTTTCGGTGTAACATGATGATTGTGCTTAGCATTATAAAATAGCTTAATTTTAGGTTTAATAGGATTTAATACGTTCCCTTCAAGCACTAAGGCTAAACGTTCATTCGTTAATTTTACAATAGTTCCTACCGGATGAACCCCTAAACACTTTATAAAACGCTGTACTAACTCACCATCAAACAATTGCTTATTGGCTAATAAGTACCGCAATGCGTTGATTGGTTCATCACCATCTTGATGCATTCTATCGGCAGTCATTGCATCGTACACATCTACAATTGCCATTATACGCGCTGGACGACTTAACTTCTCTGCCTGTAGGCCTCGCGGATAACCAGAGCCATCTAAGCGCTCATGATGATTCACTATCATATCAAGCATTAGGGGTGTTATACCCTTCTCGCCTTTAACTAAACCCAAACCTTGCGCTACATGCTTTTTAATCGCTAAGAGCTCATTATTAGTAACCTTAGTTGGCTTTGAAAATATACCCTGCGGTAATTTAGCTTGGCCTAAATCATGAAGTAACGCGCCCATGGCAAGCTCTTGCACAACAGCCATTTTGTACCCTAAGTATTTAGTAAATACAGCGGTAAAAATGGCGCAGTTGATCATATGCCGCCAGTTATAGCTGTGTTTATCTTTTATACGAGTAAGAATAGTCATGGCGTTGGCGTTACGAAAAACTGAGCTGACTATTTCGCTGGCTATTTCATCAAGCACTTTTATATTAACACTCAGGCCAGATGTTAAGTCACCGTATAACGACTGTAGCTTTCGGCCATGCTGATCGTAATTGACACTCGCTTTAGCAAATTCTTGTTCAATTGAGATTGCTATAGGTGTTTTTTCGGATTTTTGCTGGCTATTAGATGTTTTAGGTTTGCTTTGAGGCTTATATTTGGCAGGAACTGGGGCATCACCTTTAGCAAAATCTATAAGCAGCTCAAGCACCCCTTCAGAGACTAAACGCTTAATAATAGATCTATCGCGCACTAAGCCACTGGTCTTAATTTTTATGCTATTGATCCCTTCATGTTGCTTAGTAACGCTATCAACATACATACCAGGAGTAAGCTCAGATACGGGCAAAGTAATTAGCATAAAGGCGGGATTTTTCTATTAAGGAATATGTACCTTAAATAGCATTAATTAAGCCTAAAAGTCTAGTTTTTGAGTTGTAAGTAGTTATATATAACTAAAAGCATTATTTACAGCCCTATTTGAGCTGCATTGTAATTCTGATTATTTTACTTTTTAATAATTAAACGCTTTCATCTCAACTACACTAAATTGCTTATCACTAAAAAGCAGGTGATTTAGTTATAAAATTTATCTAATCATTATAAAAAAGCGAACTTTATTAACCTTTCTTGAACATAATATTGTTTTGCCTCGGTCTCAATATACACAGCACTTAATAACAACTGCTTTAAATTCTTAAGAGTACTAATATATGACAAAACTAAACCACCCCGTATCAAACCTAAGTGTGGCTGCAATAAACACAGCCTCGCCTTTGGGTCATATATTAAAAGTAGCCGCTCCACTGCTCGATAGCTTATTAGGTATAAATAAACTGCGTGATATATACCTCTCTAATAATTTATCGGGTTTAGATAAGCAGGAGTTTAGTGAAAAGCTTTTAAATGTATTGGGTATTAATGTACTTGGCGCACAAGGTGTTATTAACAAAATACCTAAGCAAGGCCCTTGCATAGTAGTATGTAACCATCCTTATGGCATGATTGAGGGCGTAATAATTGCCAAATTACTCACCCATTATCGTAGCGATACTAAAGTAATGGCTAACGTTGGTTTAAAAATATTTACAGAAATTAAAGACTATTTTATTTTTGCCAATCCGCTAAAACCAAAAGCAGCCATTAATACCAGTGCAATTAAACAGTGTTTTAAACATGTAAATAACGATGGTTTACTTGTGGTTTTTCCTGCTGGCAGGGTTTCGTTTTTTCAATCAAAAAAACAACGTGTAACCGACGGTCAATGGAATCGCTTAGCGGCTCAACTAGCCTTAAAAACACAAGCCCCTTTATTACCTGTGTTTATTAGTGGTCAAAATAGCCCTATGTTTTACAATTTGGGACGTATTTACTACCGATTTAGATTATTAATGCTAATACGTGAATTACTTAAAATTCAAAAAAGGTCCATTAATTTAGGTGCTGGTAATTTACTTACACCCAAGTTATTAAATAAATTTGAGAAAACTGGCGACATTAACGATATTGCGCGCCTGCTTTGCTATTTAAACGATGAACGCTTTGTAACACCTTGGCAAGACGATGCCCAATCAATGCAACTAAAAGCGATTATGCAGGATGTTGATAAAACAAAAATGACGAGTGAACTTGCTAGCTTACCAAGCGAGCAGCATTTATTAGACTTTAAAAGTTACTCCGTTTATTACGGTTATCAAGATCAAATACCTAATTGTGTTGCTGAAATAACACGCCTTAGAGAAATAACCTTTCGTACATTGAACGAAGGAAGCGGCGAGCCATGTGATACCGATAAGTTTGACGCAAGCTACATGCATTTATTTATTTTTGATCATAAAAATGAAGAGATCATTGGAGCTTATCGAATTGGACAAACTGATTTATTACAAAAAAATAGCGACGTGAGCGCCCTTTATTTATCGCAAATGTTTAATTTTGAACCCTCTTTTATTAATCAACAACAGCCGTGCTTGGAAATGGGTCGCTCGTTTATAGTTCAAAAACATCAAGGCAGTTACCATGGCTTATTACTGCTATTTAAAGGGATCGGTGCGTTTATGTCGCAAAACCCACGTTATAGGACTTTATATGGCACGGTTTCATTAAGTAAGCTTTACGACCCTCGTTCTGTCGCAATTATTGACCATGCTATGGTTAATAATAAACAAGGTGTTAGCGCCAATACGCCTTTTAATAAAAAAATTCATCCAGAGTTTGAAGACTTCATTAGTGATCACACGTTAAACATAGATCATGTATCAACATTGGTTATGGGAATAGAAGAAGATAAAAAAGACATACCGATTTTATTAAAGCAATATCATAAGCTAGGCGCTCAATTTCATTGTATGGGAATTGACAGTAACTTTAATCACACCCCTGGATTACTTTTAAGTGTGCACCTACCAAGTGCGCCTGAAAAGCTACTTAAGCTCTACCTTGGTGATAAAAAAGATGATTATATAAATCACTCATAATTTTCATCTGCTGTATTAATACAGCAGATGAAAATAGAGCAACAAAAAAGTCGACGCAATTAATTGCGTCGACTTTTTTAGTTATGTAACAGCTATAAAAATATTTAGTTAAGCTGTAGCCACTTTTAAACAACTAATGCTGCTAATGAGCTGAGACTGCTTATCAAAATAATTAAAGCGTATAGTGTTACCAACTTTAATATGGCTAATACTGACTGTCATTGCATCTTCTCTTTGCATATTTACACCATATTGGCCTTGCTCGGCTTTGCTGTAATGAAATGCTAAAAACTGCTCACTTGCAGGATATCTTAAGTCAATAAGTTGCTTAAATTGTTGTTTACGCTTTTGTGTAACTGTTTCTAGCTCAACGCCAGACGACGTTGCAAGCGATTCAACTTGGCAATCGATTAATTGTTTTGTGTCCCATCGAACAAAAGCGATGTGACCATTATTTAGCGATAATTCATCCGGAAAAATACACAATTTAAAAGGCGCGTAACCCGATAAATCCATATTTTTTAATTGAGACAATGCAGGGGTATTATTGCTTAGTAAATGCGGGATTAAGAGGCCTCTGCTGTGCTTTACGGCAGTTATATCAAATGCACTTTGATAATCGTTTAATAAAGCTAACGTTTGCCCCCAATGCGATACACCAAGCCAAGTACCACCCCCTTGCGGATCGATAGGGTAAATTGCGTTATCTGTGTGCTTACTCGGGGCGAGTGCCATTTCTCGTGTTTTTTGTTCATCACGATTAAAAAACAACTCGTAGCCATCATCAGTTAGGAAGTAACTTAAAGTGCACATATTAACTTTGCAGTGATTTTAATTGGCTTTGTTGGCTTTTTTCTCTCAAAAAAGTGGCTGTACTTGGTGCTAACCCAAAGTTCTGATCGAATGATGCTTTTTGTGCAAAGGTAATTTGTGAAATCATCGCATAGTGATGTACTGCATGGCTTCCTACAAATATAAGCTCTCGTGCTAATGAGGTTGTTACAGTTTGTACATTTTTACTTTTAATTGATACTTCGCTTGAAAGTAACAGCGGTTTATTAAAATCATCTGTACTTAGCTGTTCAATCCACGATGCTATCTCGGCAATTTTTTTTATAGCTTCGCAGGGGTTACTTTCAATATTACTGCCGCGTAGGCGACTATCGTAATCAATATTATTTATACCAAAGCCCGTCATTAAAGATTGGTAATGATCGATAATGTGGCGCATATGTGACCCAGCTGAACTAATGAAATTAGGAGCAACGATTTGCGAATAATCCTCTTTAGTTACACTTTCAAGATAAGCATGTCCTTGAGCGAGTATTTCTAACTGACTATTTAACATTGAATCGGTTTTCCTCATTTATAATTTCGTCGTATATGCATACATAACGTTAGATAACATTTTGAATAATGCAATTTTGCATTGTATAAATAACTAGAAAGCTGTTCTTACAATAAAATTTCAAAATTTATGCAGTAATACATTTTTAAATACAAAAGTAATTAATGAAAAGCTAGATAATATAGAGGGGAATATTAGTAGATGTAAAAGCAAATGGCGCTCTCGGTAGGGATCGAACCTACAACTCAGCCTCCGGAGGGCCACGTGATATCCATTTCACCACGAGAGCACATTTGTTGCCGCCACACCAACTCGCGATATCAGTGCTTTAGCATCAGCAATGATAAAGAGATCTTTAAATAAATACCAGTAACATCAGCTTATATGCTTATTAATTAAACTCTTTTAAATAAAACACTTCACAATGGCTTAAAAACACGCTATTTATTCTTATTGAATAGGAAACAGTAACGGTTTAGTAACATTGAAACTATGATTGTCGCTGTGCGGATGGATTTAATACGAGGAAATAATGATGAGTTTAATGTCTACTGAGCAAGTTGCTGAGTTTTTAGGTGTAAAAGTAGAGCGTGTAAAACGTCTCTCTAGAGAAAGTTTATTAATTGCTAAATCAGAAGATGAAAATGGTGAACCACAATTTGATACAGCCGAAGTAACAAAATACAAAGAGCTCGCCGAGCGCTTTGGTGGTCTTTAACATCTATAAAAAAGTATTATTAACGAGTTTAGTTAGCTGCGCGCGTAACATTACAGATTTACTAGTTATGCTGCGCTCTTCATACCAGCCAATACATAACACTAAAAAAAACAGCTTATAGTAATTCAGCTTATCCATTGAAGGATTAAACGTTTTTGTTTTATCGATACTATTTTTATAGTTATTTAACAATGCACTTTCACTGCTCTCATTAAGATTAAAGCTCACTGCAAGGGCTGCCAAATCAAAATACACATCATTAGTTTGTGCATATTCAAAGTCAATTAAATACATGCCTGAAGCATTTACAATAATGTTATCTTTTACTAAGTCGTTATGACAAAAGCCTGCATTAAATGATATAGCTGCAACGGCTTTGAGTGCCTTCTCTATTTGAGGTTTGTATTGCGTATATACGTGGGTGCTTTGATAAAAATGAAGCTCTTTAGCTATATCCATTGGCGCGGTAGACACTTTGTAATTGTGCACTTGAGCAAGTTTATTAATAAAGCTAAGCGTTATATCCGATTGCGCGCTCTTGCCTTCAATATAATTAAATACCGCACGACCGTTTTCTTTATCAAGCCAAATAGGCGCAGGGCATATATTAAAGTCACTTAAAAAGCGCTGCGCTTCAAGGCCGTCACTTGGCCAATGGCTTTTATAACACTTTAACAAATACCCTTGTTGCTCGGTACGTATTAAAAAATTATCGTTACTAAAGCCATTAAGTAATCGCTCGCTTGAAACAATGCTTGTAGGCTCTATAAACGCACTACACATTTTTACTAACTGAGTATGCTCAATCATTGATTAAAGCTGTGCTAGAGGCTTAGCTTGGCTTTGTTCGTACTCTTCGTACCAGGTTTTAAAGCCCCACGCTGCCATAATGGTATAAAATATAAAGAGTGCTAGCGTTGGGTAATAGCCTTTTTCGTAATATAAATACATAGAAGCGGCATCTATTACAATCCAGTACAGCCAGTTTTCGAGGACTTTTTTAGCCACTAAGTAAGTAGTTACTACGGCAAAACATGTTGTAAAACTATCAAGATAAGCAAAATCGGCATGAGTATAATTTTGCATAACGTAACCAATAACTATTGCAGCTACGGTTGTTAAACTAATTAAAACAGCATGACGGTTTATCGACCACGATGTAATATTTAAATTTGCAGCTTTGCCTTTACGCCATACAACCCAGCCAAATACAGCCATATACATATAATAAAAATTAAGTAACGACTCCATAAGTAATGCGCCATTCCAGTACATTATTGTATAAATGAGCGTGCTAAAAAATGCCGCAGGCCAACACCATAAGCTTTCTTTTATTGCTAATAATAAATAAGCCATCGACAACCCTACCGCAATATACTCCCAATGCGACATTGCTGTAAAACCACTTAAGGTTTGTGTTAAAAAGTCCATATTATGCAATTACCGTTTAGTTGTGCCGATTGTTATACCAATCTGCTTATATACGGGGTCTATTTAACGTTAAGAAAATTACGCTAGAACTAGGCAAAAATTTTTGTATCTAGTTGTTCTAAATAAAAAACTTTTAATGACGTTATAGTGCAATTTAATTCGTTAAATTGATCAAATATTTATGCAGGTTGGTATTATAGGTTATTCAGGCGATAAGTCGCCAGAGAGAAACTTACATACAAAAATAGCTTTACCAAATTCTTCATATGAACGTTTAATTTCGGTATTTAACACCTGCATTACTAAATCGTAATCACCAAAAATTTGCGTTGATAACGTGTTAGTAATCACTTTTAAATCATCGTATTCGTTTAATCTGTCAATAAAGCCCTGAATAAACGGGATATAATCTTGGTGAAGTGGGTATTTACTGATCTCTACTGATAATTTCATTTTTGACTCTTTATTTTAATTACCGATTACAACAAGTCATTCAATGCTAGAGCCGTTATTAAATACAGTGTAAAATCGCTGCAACACTCAATTGAAATGAGCTTAAAATGGCACGTAGAATAACCTACAAATATAAAAACGAACCGCGCGAGATTAATTTCGCTAAAGATAAATACCACGACATGTATCAAGCAATTGCTGCCGCCGAAGGTATTGATCTGACTAATTACTTAAGCATGGTACAGCAAATAGAAATGACCTCAAAAGGGTCTGCTTCTGTTCGTAACTTTCGCGACCAAGAATTTGCCCGTATGGGCTTTAGCGACGTTTACTTTATAAAAGAGTAAATACCGCTTTATAGCTGTATTAACGCTGATACTCATAACTTACGCGCGGTGTAATATTACATAATAGCTCGTAAGGGATAGTATCAGCGCATAATGCTATTTCTTCAACTGGTAGCTCAGGGCCCCACATAGTGACTCTGTCGCCCACTTTAATATTGTGCTCATTAGCGCCTATATCTACGCTAATCATATCCATAGCAACACTGCCAACAATACCATAACGCTGCTTACCAATTATTACTGGTGTGCCCTCTTTAGCGTGCCGAGGATAACCATCGCCATAACCCATAGCCACAACAGCTAACTTGGTTGGTTTATCGCTTTTCCAACGTCCGCCATACCCTACCGCCTCATTAGCTGGTACATTACGCACTGCAATTACGCGCGTAGTTAAGCGCATAACTGGTTTTAATTTATGTTGTTGCCCAATACTATTTGCCATTGGCGATACGCCATATAGCATAAGCCCAGGGCGCACCCAATCACCATGACCGCTCGGCCATGCAATAATACCAGCAGAATTTGATAAACAATGTGCTTGGTCAATGCCATTCACTAAGTTATCAAATAACGTGATTTGTTGAACCGTTTTGGCATTATCAACATCATCAGCACACGAAAAATGGGTCATTAAATTAACGGTATTTTTGGCGTTAGGTGTTTTTTGTAAGCGGTTATAAAACTCTTCAAACTGCTCTGGCGCAATACCTAGTCGATGCATACCTGTATTTACTTTTAACCAGCATGTTATTGGCGCATCGAGCTTTGCTTTTTCAAGCGCGGCTAATTGGTATTCGTCATGAATAATAGTTTGAAAGTTATTAGCGAGTAAAATAGGTAAGTCGGCTTTGTTAAAAAAGCCTTCTAGTAAAACTATTGGCTTTGTTAAGCCCCCAGCTCGAAGGGCAAGCCCTTCATCTATTCGCGCCACAGCAAATGCGTCAGCATTATTTAAATGCTGCGCAATCGTTACTAAACCATGCCCGTAAGCATTTGCTTTTAGCACCGCCATTACTTTGCTGTTAGGTGCAAAGCACTTAACTTGCGCTAAATTATGCGCAAGTGCAGCTAAATTAATTTCAGCAGTGGCTAAGCGCATTAGTAATCGTCATCTACCGCTGGTCCCGCGTAATTATCAAAGCGAGAAAATTGACCTTGGAATGTTAAACGCACTTTACCAATTGGGCCGTTACGTTGTTTACCTATGATAATTTCGGCAATACCTTTGTCAGTACTGTCTTCGTTATAAACTTCATCACGGTAAATAAACATGATTAAATCGGCATCCTGCTCTATCGACCCCGACTCACGTAAATCTGAGTTAATTGGACGTTTATCTGCACGTTGCTCTAGCGTACGGTTTAGCTGCGAAAGCGCAACAACCGGACATTTTAGCTCTTTTGCTAGTGCTTTAAGTGAACGTGAAATTTCAGCAATTTCGAGCGTTCGGTTATCAGCAAGGCTTGGTACACGCATTAACTGCAAGTAATCGACCATGATCATACTAATGCCACCGTGGTCGCGGGCTATACGCCTTGCACGTGAACGCACATCGGTAGGTGTTAAGCCCGACGCATCATCAACGTACATTTTACCTTTTTCCATCAACAAGCCCATTGTTGATGAAAGTCGTGCCCAATCGTCATCATCTAATTGACCAGTACGTACCTTAGTTTGGTTAATACGGCCAAGAGACGCTAACATCCTCATCATAATTTGTTCTGAAGGCATCTCTAGAGAGTAAATTAATACTGGTTTGTCTTGAGTCATTGCAGCATGTTCTGCAAGGTTCATCGCAAAAGTGGTTTTACCCATAGATGGACGCGCTGCAACAATAATTAAGTCAGAAGGCTGTAAGCCCGTCGTCATTTTATCAAGATCGGCATAACCTGTACTTACACCCGTAACACCATCTTGTGGTGATTGATAAAGCTCTTCTATTTTATCAACGGTTTTTTCAAGGATGCTATGAATGCTTTGCGGGCCTTCATTATTTTTTGTTCGTTGCTCAGCTATTTTAAACACTTTGCTTTCGGCAAAATCGAGTAAGTCGTGACTAGTACGCCCTTCGGTGTTAAAGCCGGCTTCTGCAATTTCGTTCGCTACGCCAATCATTTCACGTACAACAGCACGTTCGCGTACAATACTTGCGTAAGCGTCAATGTTAGCAGCACTTGGCGTGTTTTTAGCTATTTCTGCTAAATAAGCAAAGCCACCAATTCCTGCCAGTTTATTATTTTTTTCTAAACTTTCAGAAATAGTGATTAAATCTATCGGATCGCCAATCTCAGCAAGTGCCGTCATCGCCTCAAAAATTAACTTGTGCGTGCGGGTATAAAAATCCTGTGATACAACAAGCTCCGCTACGCGGTCAAAAGCTTGGTTATCAAGCATTAAGCCACCTAAAACAGATTGTTCAGCTTCTATTGAATGGGGAGGAACTTTAAGTGTATCGACTTGCTTATCTGGTTTGGCCATAACTTCACAGTAGTAAAATTGAATGGCTCTATTCTATCGACTTGAAGGGGCTGTGCAAATAGAAAAGCAGGAAATCTTTTCCTGCTTTTTGTAATCGTGAAGGTGAATGAGCGTTATTTAATACGAAGCTCTATGCGTCCACTAATTGTATCCATTTCAACATTAGCATTACCGCCATTAATGCTAAATTCTAAATCACTGGCTGGGCCGTATTTAGCTTTACTGACTTTATCGCCAGTAACTTTATTAATGATTTTGCCATTAGCGTGCGCTTTAATTTCAAAATTTGCAGATACGCTGTCAGGAAAGTAAAAATCACCATCGCCACTTACCGATTCAAAACGTACATCACCGCCTTTTAAAAGCTCTTTAATATGTACTTCGGCTTCGCCATTCACCGTGTTAATACGTAAGTTTTTAATTGACGATAGCGTAAAATCTATATCGCCATTTACATTTTCAAGGCGCACATCATTGGCGCTTGAGGTTGATTTAATATCGCCATTAACAGCGCTAAAACGTAGTTCACCACTTGATTCTCTATCGTTAATTTCGCCATTTACGGTTTCAAATTGAATATTACCACTTAGGTTTTCTGCATTTACATCACCATTTACGGTGGTGAGCTTAATGTTGCCAGTAATATCATCTACCGTAATTTCGCCATTAACCACGTCAACTTCAGCGCCATTTTTTAGCTCTTTCGCAGTCACCGATACATTAACGCCAGCAAACTCTAAACTACTGCTTTTAGGCATAAATATGGTTAGGCTTGAGCCATCGCCATTATTACTCCAATTTGATTTACGTGGCATTTTTACAATAAACTGAGTTTTATCGCCATTTATTTTAAGCTCATAACCCTCGGCTTTGTCATCAAGCTCGCCAGATACTTTAAATTCGTTTTTATCCCAGCCTGTAATATGTATATCACCGCGTTGGTTTTCAATAAAAATAGTGCCGCCACTTGGTACGTCTATTTGCTTATCTATTTTTTCACCCGCTAATACCGCCAACGGAAATAAGCTCAGTCCTAATAAAATCGCTTTCATGTCGTACTCCTAAATGTGCTGCCAACGTGGCGCGTGCACCTTGTTAATTAAATCAAGTTGTTGTTGATATACTTGCGCTAACATTGTTAGTAGCGCTTGGTTTTGTGGCTCATTTTCAAGAACTTGCTTTATTGCTTGCTCTGCGTTTTCAAGCTCTTGTAGCTGCGTTTGCCAGTTAGTGGTCAATGCTTCTTTATTTTCATATTCAACCAACAAACTGTTTTTTTGCGCCGAAAAGTAATCACTTATAGCCACTACGGGTTGTGGCTCGGGCGCTATAACAAATAGATTTACAGCAATTAAAGCAGCTAATGTGCAGGCAGCTATTGCTGTTAGTTTTGGCCAAATAGCAGTGCCTTTTAGGTCCTGCTTATTACTAACCATTGCTCGCTCAATTCCCGCCCACAGGTCTTTTTGTGGCGTAATGTCTTTATCAAGCGTGTTTAATGACTCATTTAAATAGTCGTCAAAATTTGGTTTATTCATTTTCATACCACTCTTGTAGTAGCTGCCTAGCACGATGATATTGCGATTTACTTGAACCAACAGCCATACCTAATTGCTCGGCTATTTCCTCGTGCCTGTAACCTTCGATTGCAAATAACACAAACACCATACGTGCGCGCTCAGGAAGCCTTACTATTAATTTATCGAGACCATTTAAGCCTTTGCAGTCATTAGCTGATTGCTCATCCATACCGCAGTGTTCAATGCTCACTACTTTTTGCAGCCAATTTTTTTGCTTGCGTAAGTAGTTAATCGCAACATTACTGGTAACGCTGTAAAGCCAAGTAGAAAACTGCGAGCGACCGTCAAATTGCGCTATTTTACGCCATACCTGTACAAACACTTCTTGGGCTGCATCTTCAGCATGCGCTTGGTCCGCTAATAAGCGTAAACATAAACCGTAGACTCGTTTTATATGTAACTCATAAAGCGTTGTGTATGCGCCTTGATCACCTGATTTAACACGCTCAATGAGCTTAGCTTCGCATAAAGGCGTTTGTTCGGGTTTAACGTGTAACATCCGTGATGTCGCCTTTTAATTATTATTATTGAGTTAGTGTATTGATAAGTTAGACGTAATAACAGTTCGAAAAGGTTTAAAGGGAATGAAAAAATAATTGAATAAAAAAGGGGCTAGTACGAGGCTTTATACCAATTCGCTTAATTAAGTGATCTATTTTGAGGATGGAAAAACGTGTTGATAGCTAGACAAAAAATTCGCTATTTAGTTGTTCTCGGCAATTGCTCCTGCATTACTCTACCTTCTGCATCCATGCAGTCGTAAATGAGAATTTTTTAACACAGGTAGCGACACGTTTAGCTCCGCAAAATGATTAAGTATTATTGCGGATTGGTATTATTTAACTGCGCCCTTAACTAATTAAAATTAGCCAAATTACAGACACAAAAAAGCCGTGCTAATAGCACGGCTTTTGTCGCTTAATTAAAAATTAAGCTTCAGCGATTACGATTACTTTAATAGTAGCCGTTACGTCTGAGTGAACTGAAATTGATACGTCAAATTCACCTGTCTCACGGATAGTACCTAGAGGCAAACGAACTTCTGACTTAGCAACTTCAACACCAACAGCTGAGATAGCGTCAGCGATGTCACGAGTACCGATTGAACCGAATAACTTACCTTCGTCACCAGCTTTAGATACTAATGTAACTTCTGCTAATGCTTCTAGTTTTTCAGCGCGTGCTTGTGCAGCAACTAACTGTTCAGCGATTTTCGCTTCAAGTTCTGCACGACGAGCGTCAAACGTTTCAATGTTAGCTTTAGTCGCAGGAACTGCCTTACCTTGAGGGAAAAGGAAGTTACGTGCGAAACCAGATTTAACTACAACCTGTTCACCTAGGCTACCTAGGTTAGCGATCTTATCTAGTAGAATAACTTGCATGTTTCTACACCTTTTAAAAACTGTTAATCCGCTGCTTACTTATGTAAGTCAGTGTATGGAAGAAGGGCTAAGTAGCGAGCACGCTTAATAGCAGTTGCTAGCTGGCGCTGAAATTTAGCGCTAGTACCTGTGATACGGCTAGGTACGATTTTGCCACTTTCTGTAACATAGTTTCTAAGAGTAGCTAGATCTTTGTAATCGATTTGTTTTACGCCTTCCGCTTTAAAGCGGCAGAACTTACGACGTCTGAAATAACGTGCCATGAGATTAATTCCTCAAATAATTCTTTCTATATGCTGAGCATGCAAAACCAATTGGCTAAGGCCGTTACGACCTTCGTGGCGATTTAAAAAACCACTCACTTGCAATGCCTGCCCAACGTGCAAATGTTGAGTCTGTTGTTGCATTTGCTTTCCACTGGCAACTACCTGAAGCCTCACGTAACTATTACGGTTAAGGTCTGCTTCGGTTTGCATCGATTTATGTTCTACAACAAAAATACAATGCGGGATGCCAGCAGGGCTTTGACTAAACTTGGGAGTTTTACAAACTACCCCAGATATAACCAGCTGATTCATATATGGGCTAACCATTATAGTAACTGCTGATTACATGCCATGCTAGGACTCAAAACAATTAAGCAGCTGGTGCTTCTTTCTTCTCTTCTCTTGCAAGAGGAGACGCTTCAGTTTCAGCAGTTTTAGTGCGGATAACTAAGTTACGAAGCACTGCATCGTTGTAGCGGAAAGTAGTTTCTAGCTCGCTGATTACTTCAGTTGGTGCTTCAACGTTCATAAGAACATAGTGAGCTTTATGAAGCTTGTTAATTGGGTAAGCCAATTGACGACGGCCCCAATCTTCAAGACGGTGGATAACACCACCAGCTTCAGTGATAGAACCAGTATAACGTTCGATCATACCAGCAACTTGCTCACTCTGATCTGGGTGAACCATGAATACGATTTCGTAATGACGCATGGATATTCCTTACGGTTAATAGAGCCTTCTACCGTTTCGGCCGGTCGGTTTAAGGCAAGGAATTAATAGTTTAAAAGCCGAAATGAGCGCGCATTTTACGCTTAGACGGATAATTAAGCAAGCAGGTTTTTTAAGCTTTTATAGATAAGAGTTAAAAGGTAATTATTACGAGCTTCGCTCATCGCGTCAGCAAGCTGCTCGCCTACCGAAAAAGTTAAGCACAGAGTGCAATGTCTCTTGTAGAAGCCGAGCTTACTCGCGTGAAAAGCGATAGCTTTTAATTGCTTAAGCTTTATGTTTACCCCGAAAATATAAACATTTACTCAAGCTTAAAGCCGTGCAATTATTAAGCAATACATTATTAAATAAGGATATTTATGAAGCTCTTACTATCGCTTGTATTAATACTTACTTTTAGTACACCATTTTTAAGCCACGCAAAAACCAATACAACTGACATAACCGTTGGTAAAAAAATCATTCTGCAGTCAAAAATACTTAACGAAGACAGGCCCATTAAAATTTTCATACCTGACACTGTAAAAGACGATCAGCCGCTTTATGTTATTTATTTACTTGATGGTGTTGAGCACTTTCATACGGTGTCTGGTGTTATTAAATCCCTTGTTGATTACGAGCAGATACCTAACGCAATGCTCGTTGGTATTGATACAACTAACCGTGTTCGCGATTATTTACCAAAAGTAGAAGGCGAGCCTAAAACAGAGTTTCAAACTTTTGTTAAAAACAAATGGCCTGACGCAGGACAAACCGACAAGTTTTTAAACTTTGTGTCTGATGAACTCATGCCTTATATAAACAGTAATTACTCAACTAACGGCTACAACACCTTAATTGGCCACTCTAATGCAGGTACTTTGGCGCTTTATACTTTAGTTAATCAGCCTGAGTTATTTAATAACTATATAGCTATAAGCCCAAACAGTTGGTGGAGTGATGAGGAATTAAAAAATAATATTATAAAATACACTAAAAACCCTAAAGGTGATCAGGCGTTATTTATTAGTGTAGCAAGCGAAGGAGCACGCTTTTATACAGGCGTATTAAATACTTTGGTAAATTTAGAACAACAAACGCCCTCGCAGCTTAAATGGGAATATAAACATTACCCCGCTTTTACTCATATGGGCACTATACTACCAGCGCTTAGCGATAGCCTAATTCACTTATTTAGCGACCTAATATTTAAGGTTACTGACGAGCACGGAAAGTTTGCTGATGTATCGCTCATTACAGGTTATTACCAAGCACTTAGTGATAAGTACGGGTTTGAGCTTAAAATTCCACAAGATGTATACGTAGAGTTTGCTCATAGCCAGCAAAAGTTTGGTAATACAGCTAAAGCTATTACCACGCTTAAACACTTTACTACCCATTACCCAAATGCAACTTATTCTCACATGCGTTTATCGCAAGGGTACACTGCAGACAAACAGTTTAAAGAAGCCGTTACCAGCATGAAACACGCACTCGAGCTTGCAAAAGAAAACAAAAAAGACCCGCTGTTAATTGATGCGCTCAAAGATATGGTGAATGAAGCACAAAAGAATTTGTAACTGATTTAACGCAAAGCGCTTTTTAACTAACGATAGTAATTACGAGCTACGCTCGTCGCGTCAGCAAGCTAAACGCCTACAGGTAAAATTAAGCTCAGTGTTAAACTTTGCATGTAGACGCCGAGCTTGCTCGCGTGAAAAGCGCAGCTTTTAATATATTTAAAACCTTCATAAAAAAAAACCGATGTTTAAATTAAACATCGGTTTTTTTAATCAAGCTCATCACTTTACTTTATCTGTTGGGTTTCGCTTCGCTCAACCCAACCTACTTATTTGCCTATCGCTTCTTTGGCGAACAGGTGCTTGATTGGCCCAAGATTATCAACTAATGATAGCCCTACTCCACGAATAAGTTTTTTAACCGGGTTTGCACCTTCAAATAGCTCTTTTAGCCCTTGCATCATAGCTATGTGCTTTTGTGCATCGAGCTTACGAGTGCGCTCGTAATCGCGCAGTGTGCGAGTGCTTGCAAACTCCTTGCTGCTATCGCTTGTTAAAAGCTCAATTAAATAAGCCGCATCTTTTAGGCCTAGGTTCATACCAAGCCCTGCAAGTGGATGGATTGTATGTGCAGCATCGCCAATGAGTACCACTTTGCCTGAAACCCATTGCTGGGCGTAGCGCATTTTAAGTGGGAAAGCAGTGCGCTTACTTTGCACTTCACACAGGCCACATTGACCATCTATTGCAGCCATTACGGCTTTATTAAAGGTGTTATCATCCATAGCAAGGAGCTCATCGCAGTGGTATGGGCTGGTAGACCATACTATTGAATGCGTATTTGCATCGCTCAGAGGTAAAAATGCCAGTGGCCCGGTTGGTAAAAACACTTGGCGTGCGGTATTTTCGTGCGGCTCTTTGGTTTTTACGGTTGCGACTAACGCATGGTGATCGTAATCTTTAAAGCTAAGCGCCATATTAAATTGTTTACGTATAGCTGAATTTGCACCATCAGCCGCCACCAGCAGTTTTGCAATAATTGGCTCGCCGCTTTTAAGTGTTATAAATACATCAGATTCGCTTTGATGTATTTGCTGATACTGTGTATCAAACATTAGTGTTACACTGCTTTGTTGCTCTAGCTCTTTTATAAGCGCAAAGCGGATGATGTCGTTTTCAACAATATGGCCTAAATGATCAAGCTCAAGTTGCTCGTTATTAAACGCTATTTTGCCAAAACTATCGGCATCACGTACATCCATATGTGTATAAGCACACGCTCGCTGTGCAATAATTTCTGGCCATACATTTAATTGTTCAAGCAAGGTTTGACTTGCAATGCTTAACGCACTTACGCGCAAACCATATTCGTCAGTTGGTAACGCTTGTGTTGGTGCGCCGTCGAGTACAACGACGCTTATATCGGCTTTTGCCAATCCAAGTGCTAGTGTTAGCCCTACACAGCCGCCACCTACAATACAAACCTGTGCTTGCTTCATAAACGCCTACCTTGTTTAACTTGCCCCATTAACTGTTTGGCTAATGGCGCTTTTAATGCGGGAAATAAATCCATCGAAAACAACCCAATACTGCGCCCCAATGCGAGCACTCGCGATGAGTTCGAAAAAAGCCTAACAAGTGCATCTGTTAAACTCATTACGGTTTTTATATCATCACTGCGTTTTTTTGAATATTCACGAGTAAACGCATAACTTCCTAAATCGTGTTGGCTATTTGCTATTAAATTACTAAGTACTTGTACGTCGCGAAGACCTAAATTAAAACCTTGCCCTGCGATAGGATGAATCGCATGTGCAGCATTACCAATAACCACTGTACGGTGCGCAATTAAAGACTCAACTTGCCCGTAAACGAGCGGGTAACTCGTGCGCATGCCTACTTTAGTAAATTGACCACCGCGATAACCAAACGCGCTTTGCAGGGCACTTAAAAAATCTTGTTCACTGAGTGCCATGTGCTGTTCAACCTGCTCTTGGCGCATACACCACACTAACGAATAACGGTTATTGCTCATGGGTAATAACGCCATAGGCCCGTTTTGTGTAAAGCGCTCAAAGGCATGATTATTATGCCCACCAGCCACTTCTACATTAGCAATAATAGCGCCTTGTTCATAAGGCAGGGTATTAAAACCAAGCCCGAGTAAATTGCGTGTTGGTGATTGTGCGCCATCAGCAATAACCAATAGTGCTGCATTTAATTGCTCGCCGCTTTGTAGGGTGAGTGTATTGCTATGCAGAGTTTTCTCGATGGCAGTTACGCTATCGGGGCACAAAAGCGTAATATTTGACTGCGTTAAACGCAGGTGGAGCGCTCGGCCAAATGGATTTACTTCTACTACGTAACCAAGTGAGGGCTTAGCAAATTCGTCGCAATTAATGTGCGCTTTGCCAAAGTGGCCTCGATCAGACACGCTCACTTTTTTGATTGCTGCGGTGTAAGGGGCATTTTGCTCAAATAAATTGAGGCTTTGTAAATACTCTACCGATTGCTGAGCAAGTGCAATGCTTCTGTCGTCAAAGCTTGGGTGGTAGTCGCCGGTTACTTGATTCGCTTCTACAACGGCAATATTTAACGCGGGATTAGTTTTAGCCACACTTAATGCGCAGCTTGCTCCCGCTAAACCACCGCCAATAATAACTACATCAAACTGCTTAGCCACTTTACTCTCCGAGCTTTATACGTTTTTAGCACTTTGCATAAGTGCTTCTATATCGCTAATTTTTTTAGGTACGCTTAGGGTCAAGTTTTCATGGCCGGTTTCGGTAACTAGCAAGTTATCTTCAATACGAATACCAATGCCTTTGTATTTTTGCGGTGCGCTTGAGTCTTCGCTTATATAAAGCCCTGGCTCTATGGTGAGTACCATACCCGGCTCAAATGCACGCTCAGCGTTATTTACTTTGTAATCGCCAACATCATGTACATCTAAACCAAGCCAATGCCCAAGCCCGTGCATGTAATATTCTTTACACGCACCTTTTGCCATTAGCTCGTCAAAGTCGCCAATTAAAATACCTAAGTCGAGTAAACCTTGGGTCATTACTTCCATTGCTAGTTTATTAGCATGCGACATATAACCACCGGGTTTTACTTCATCAAAGGCAACTTCTTGCGCTTTAAGTACAATATTATAAAGCGCGGCTTGCTCTTCGCTAAATTGACCATTTACCGGAAATGTACGCGTTATATCAGCAGCGTAACCTTGCAACTCGCACCCAGAGTCTATAAGTACCAGATCACCATTTTTTAATACGTCGCTATTTTGCGTGTAATGTAAAATATTGGCGTTGTCGCCACTACCAACAATTGTGCCGTACGCAGGATGCGGCGCACCGTTCATTGCATAATGATGATGTAGCTCTGCTTCTAGCTGAAATTCAGTAGCTCCGGCATGTGAAAAACGCATGGCGCGCATGTGCCCTCGCGCACTAATTTCACAGCCTTCTCTCATAACATCTATCTCGCTTGGCGATTTAAACAAACGCATTTCATGAATTAGGCCGCGTATTTCTTTTAAATTACTCGGTGCTTTGAGGCCTTTTCGTGAGCCACTTCGAAGTGTACCTAGTAACGAAAACACTTTGGTATCAAATGAGGGGTAAGCACCTTGTGCAAAATAGAGCGCATTTTTTGCATTTAGCATATCGAGTGTTTTATCGTTTAATTCACTTAGCGGGTAAGCTTCATCAAACAAGTAGTCACTTTTAGCTTTATCAAAGCCAACTCTGCGGCCATGCCAAATTTCTGCAAGCTTGTCTTTATCTAGGCAAAATAAAGTACTGGGTGCATCGCTGTTATTACAGAGTACAAGTACGGCGTCGGGTTCGTTAAAGCCAGTTAAGTAAAAAAAGTCGCTATCTTGTCTAAATGCATATTCGGTATCGCGGCTGCGCGTCACTTCGCTCGCAGCGGGAATAATAGCAACGCTATTTTCATCCATTTGAGCAAGTAAGCGCTCGCGACGTGCTTTAAATTCTGACTTTTGTACTTCAACCATTATTAACCAACCCGTTTTACTTTTTAAAAGTTAATGAAGTGTTTTTTTAGTACTTTGCGTGCTTTGCTCTTTACCAAGCTCTGCAAAACAAAGTAGTGCTGATACACGCACATATTCAATTACTTCGTGCAGCGCTTGGCTGTCTTCTTCGGTTTCTTCAAAAGTAGTATCTAGGCGAGTGATTTCGCTAAAGTCAGTAATAACCTCTTTAACATCACTCGATAGTTTACCGTAGTCTTTTTGCTTTAAACCAAAACCAAGCATAAAACCCGCTACCCATGATACGAGGCCATTAGCCTGATCGATGAGTGTTTCGTCGTCGCTTGGTAAAAATAAATCAAACTGAAATTCATCATCATTAAAGCTCGCGACTACTTGCTTATAAATAGTGCCAAAAAACTGCTTTAAATCGTTACTAAACGATTCACCATCGTTAAACACATCACTCAAAAGGCCTAAGTATTCTTTGTCGTCAATGGTTAAACCACACGCAAGTAAACCACTAATCACACCATGCGCTTCAGCAGGTGATACAAATATTTCGTTTTTTTCTAAAAGCAGTTGAGCTTTTTCGTAATCGGGTAAATCGTTCATAATCGAATCTTCGCTTTGCAAGTTAAGGCAATGCTACCACTCGATAAAAAGCAACTCCAATTAATTGTATGATCAAGCTCAAAAACCATGCGATAAAGTAAATGATGAGTTAAAGGTGCGGAAAAACTAAGCGAACGGTTTAATTTTTTACGTTTGGGGTTTAAGGATTGGATTATGTCTTATATACTTAAATTGTTCCCTGGGGTACCGGAGCTTAGTTAAGTCCCTGAGCCGATAAATTTTATACCAGGGTTTCTGTTCGTCTACTATTGTGCAGGCTCGGCATGTACCGAGAAGCCTACGGTAAACCGCAGATTCCCGCCCTGAAACCTTCTGGTTTCAGGACTGAAACCGAGTACCGTATCTTGGGGAACACCTTTTTAGCAAACCCTCGCCTTTAAAAGGCTTTATCAAAAAAATTAACCTTCCTGTTTACTCTTATATTTATCTAAATTTTTTATTCACTTATCTTCAATTGTCTAATATTACTTTTTAGCTTATAAAAAAAGCCGCAGGTAATTACTTACCTACAGCTTTAATAATCACGTATTTAAGAGTGAAGTTATTTAAACCAACCTTGAAAACGCTCCATTAGCATGTAGTTTATTGGTACTAACAATAAAGTAATGAAAGTTGCAAAAATAATCCCAAACCCTAAGCTCACCGCCATTGGTATTAAAAACTGTGCTTGAGTCGCTTTTTCAAACAGTAATGGCATTAAGCCAATAAAGGTCGTTAAACTAGTTAGCATTACAGGGCGAAAACGCGATGCTCCTGCAATTTTTATAGCATCGAGAACTTTACCACCTTCACTGCGCTTTTTATTAATAAAATCAACGAGTACTAATGAATCATTTACCACCACCCCGGTTAGCGCAAGCATACCGAGTAAACTCATAATAGTTAAGTCCATTCCCATAATCCAATGCCCTACTACAGCACCTATCATGCCAAATGGGATTACACTCATTACTATGATTGGTTGTAAGTAAGATTTAAGCGGTATTGCTAATAGCGCATAGATTATGAAAAATACAAACACAAGTGCCCAAGCCAACGAACCAAACGACTCTCTTTGCTCTTTAGCCTCACCTTCTAGTTTGTAATCTACTCCAGGATATTGCTGCATTAACCCATCTAAATACTCCGTTAGGTCAGCCTGCAGTATGGTCATGTTGGTATTATTTTTTTCGATATCGGCTGTTACGTTTAATGTGCGGTAACGGTCTATTCGATTAATAGTTGATGGACTTTGCCCAGCAGTAAGTGTTGCCACATGCGATAAAGGCACTGAGCCTCCATCAGGCGTATTTATAAGTATGTTTTGTAGGTCAGCTACAGAGCTGCGCTCATCTATAGGTAAGCGTACCATTACACGTACATCATCCCTGCCTCGCTGAATACGTTGTGCTTGCGAGCCAAAAAACGAGTTACGTACTTGTCCTGCTACATTGACTCTATTTAAGCCCAGCGCTAAACCTTGTTGCGTAAGCTCTATTTGTAACTCTTCTTTACCGTCGGACATACTATCGGCAATATCAAATACCGTTGGATAGGTCGATAAACGGGTTTTAATGTGATCAGCCACGTCTTGTAAAATAGTCAACGAAGTGCCGCTAAGCTGAACATCAATGGGGTCTGAACTTCGGCCAATTTCGGCTCTAAACGTTAAACTTTCGGCACCTGGAATGACACCAATTAAATCGCGCCATTCGCTGGCAAGTTCTCGTGATCCTATGTCTGATTCACGCTTTTCAGCCGGTGTTATTTCAAAGCGTACAGAGCCTGAATTAGATACACCACCACGCCCGCCTGTTGTGGCTAATATATTTAAAATAACGCTTTCGCCAGTATCTGGATCGCGGTACTTTTCTTGTAATTGCTGCGCCTTTTGCGACATGTCAATTACGTATTTATTCGTTACTTCAAACGGTGTACCTGTTGGTAGTGTTAAGTTAACGCGGACTGTTTCGCTTGGTATGCGCGGGAAAAATACAAACTTAGTCCAACCGCTGGTGATCATGGTTAAAATTATAACAAATACACCAATAAACAAGCTTACCGAAGCCAATTTATGGCGCAGTGCTAAATTTAAAGTGGGTTGATAGTATTTTAAAATCGCGTTTTCAAATCCATCTGCAAAACGCTGTTGAATAACATCAAACTTTGAAGGTTCGCCTTTTTCGTGGCGTAGTTTTATATATTTTAAATGTGCTGGTAGTACAAATTTAGATTCAATCAATGAAAACAATAATACCGGAATAACCACTACCGGTATTTGTGCAAACAAGGCACCACGCGCCCCTTCAATAAAGGCCAAAGGTAAAAAGGCAGCAACGGTAGTTAACACACCAAATGTTACTGGTGTTGCTACTTCCTGAGTACCTAAAATTGCGGCTTGCTCGCCCGACTTAGCCGTTTTTAGGTGGGTGTAAACGTTTTCGCCGGTAACTATGGCGTCATCAACAACAATCCCCAGTACCAATATAAAGCCAAATAAGCTCATAATATTAAGGGTTACGCCAAAAATAGGCATCGCTATAAACGCGCCCATAAATGAAACCGGAATACCAATAAATACCCAAAATGCAATTGCAGGGCGTAAAAACAAAGTAAGTAAAGCGAGTACTAAAATACCGCCTTGTAAAGCATTAGTAGTAAGGGTCGAAATACGACTTTTAACCAGCTCCGAATCATCATCCCAGTAACTTAGTTCAAACCCTTGCGGGAGAGAGCTTTGTTGCTCTTTTATGTAGTTTTTAACATCGTCAGCAACTGTAATCGCACTTTGTGGACCAATTCGATATACGTCGATAAATGCAGCTTGCTTACCATTAAAGCGAGTACGTACTGGTGTTTCTTCAAAATCATCTTTTATAGTCGCTATATCACCTAAGCGAATAATAGTGCCATCGGCTTGGTTTTTAACAACAATGCTGGCAAATTCATCTTTACGATATGCTTGCCCTTTAGAGCTTATAAGTACGTCCCCGCCTTCTGTTTTTAAGTTACCAGCAGAAATATCTGAGCTTGAGTTAGAAATAGCACTCGATATTTGTGCCAAGCTTAAATCGTACTGACGAAGAATATCTTGGCTTACTTCAATGGCTATTTCGTAATCACGAACGCCACTTAGCTCTACCTGCGTTACATTAGGTAAACGTAGAATTTGATCGCGTACTGTTTCTGCGTATTCACGGGTTTCTTTTTCGCCGTAGTCACTCGATACTGTAACCGCTATAACCTCACGAATTCGCTCAGCAAGCGCTACTATCGGCTTTTCGGCATCAGCAGGAAAAGTATTAATTGCGTCTACACGACTTTTTATATCAGCTAAAAGCTCACGAGGGTCGTAACCGCTTTCCACTTCTATTGTCACAGAGCCTGAACCTTCAGAAGAGCGACTAAATATTTGCTTTATGCCCTCTAAATCCTGTACTGCTTCTTCTATTCGTATAGTTACACCTTGCTCTACATCCTCTGGTGTTGAACCACGCAAACTTACATTTACGCTTATCATGTCAGTTTCGAATGAAGGAAATACCTCAAGCGGTATTTTGCTTGATAAGCTAAAAAGTCCCGACAGTAACAGCGTTACTAGCAATAAGTTAGCAGCAACATGGTTTTTGGCAAACCAAGCGATCATGGCTTATCTCCTTGCTTTGCTGCGCGGCGTTTTTTTAGCTCTTCAACACTAATACCCTGCTCTTTTGCTTTTTGCTCAAGCTGCTCTGGCGTCGGGCGCTTTCCTTTACCTTGCCCATTAGCTCCTCGGCTTTTAGGTTGCTCTGTGCTTTGTTCGCCTAAAATACTTACCTGAGTTCCAGAACTCACTTGCCCTAGTGGAGTAATAACCAGTTTATCATTTGGATTTAATCCCGTTTTTATCATCGCTTGTGTCGCATTTTGCCAAGCAAGTGTAATGTCTTTACGCTTAAGTACACCCTCTTCAACAACATAAACATACGTCCCTTGATATATTGTACTGTTAGGGATTATAAGTGCGTTAGGAACTGTTTTACCGGTAATTTGCGCCTTTATGTATTGCCCTATTTTTATCGGGTACTGGTTATTAGCCGTTGCTTTATATGGGTCGTTAATTTTAGCAACTACGTAAAGCTGTTGTGCACCTTCATCTATAGCACCTTCGGTACGCGCTAGCTGCCCTTGCCACGTTTGCTCACCCACTAAGTCAGAGGTAAATTTAACAATTGAACCTGCTTGATTTTTGGCGCCATCACGATATTGCTCTGGTAAATTTACGAACGGAAGATCTTTATTTTTAATCGGTAAACGAATCTCTACGCTATCAATTGCGTAAATAGTGGCAAGCTGGGTATTGTTAGTAACAACTTGCCCCAAATCAACACTACGGCTAAGTATACGACCCGCATATGGCGCGGTTACTTTAGTGCGCTCTAAATCAAGCATGGCTTTTTCAAGTACTGCTTGCGCCGATAAAACTTCTGCTTCGGCTGCTGCAAGTTGTGGTTCACGCAGTACTAGGCTGCTTGCCTGATTTGAGCCGCCAAGGCGTTTCCAATCAGTAATAGCTTGTTGCCCACGCGCTTTTTCTTCTAATAAGCCTTGCTCTGCCGTTAATAAATTGGCTTGAGCAGATTTAACTTCAGCTTGATGATCTCTATCGTCTAGCTTTAAAAGTACATCGCCTTTTTTAAAAAAGCCGCCTTCTCTAAAGTCATCACTTACTTCAATTATTTGCCCAGATGCCTGAGCAACTAATAAACTTTGTGTACGTGGTTTTACCGTACCGTAGCTATCAATCATCACTTGGTAATTTTGTGGTTTAAGCTCAAGCGCAGCCACACTTATTGATGCTTTAGGAGGTGAGCCAAAGCGTTTAGCCTCTGGCGGATTACCTTTAATAAACATAACAATTAAAATAGTGGCAATAATAACCACCGCTGGAATAATAATTTTTGCTGTTTTAGTTTTCATCATTATTGCTCTTTAGTTCACTTGAGGGCTTTGCAAAATCACCACCAAGGGCAACGTGTAAGTTAATTCTGTTAGCTATTAATTGGTTTTTAATGTCGATTAAGGAGCTTTGTGCATCGAAAGACCTATCTTGTGCGTCAAGCACCGTAGTGTAAGTTACCAAGCCACTTTGATATTGCTCAAACGACAACTGCTCTGCTGCAAGTGCGTTTTCTTGCGCCTCAAGGGTGCTGCTATATTGTGATTTAAGAGACTGCTGCTGTGAAATCGCATTTTCTACATCACCAAATGCATCGTAAAGCGTTTGCAAATAAAGTTGCTCTTGCTTTTGAGTATTAAGGCGCGCTATTTCTTCATTCGCTTTTAAGCGTCCGCCCTCAAAAAGTGGTGCTGAAATACTACCTAATAACGACCATGCAAGGCTTGATGGAGAAAACAAGTCGCTTACTCTGTCGGTACTATCACTTAGTGAAGCTGTTAAATCTAAACTTGGAAAGCGTTGTTTGTGCGCATACGCCAATGAAGCGTCGGTGGCTAAAAGATCATACCAACTTGCTCGCAGCGTAGGTTTACGTGTTATAAGTTCAGAAGGTAAGCCTAGTGGAATATCGGTATTAATAACGGGTAAGTCGCTACTAGCAGTAATGGCACCTTTTGGGTATTCACCCAGTAAACGCTCAAGTACACGTGCCGAAGCCGTTAAGTTCACCGTTTGAGTGGCAATGCGAGCGCGTTCAGTATTGAGCTCATTACGGGCTAAATATACATCGAGTGCTTCGTTTATACCTTGGCGATAGCCAGACTCGATAATATCTAGGTTTTGCTGTGCGTTGGCTTCGCGACGTTTAAATAAATCGAGTAATTGTTGCGATGTAACAACATCAAACCAGCCAGTTACTACATCAGCAACGAGTTGCTGTTTAGCTTGCTCAAACCGGGCCTGTTGCGCTAAATAGTTAAGATTAGCTTCGCGCTTTGAATCCGAAAGCTTACCCCATAAATCAACCTCGTAAGTTAAGTTTAAACTAACTGAACTTGCGTTGTCGTAGCTCACTGGGCGGTTGTCTTTACTACGGCTAGTACGCGTTGATAAATCGAGGCTAGGCCAAAGCGCAGCACCCGATACTATAAGCTGTTGTTTTTGAATTTCTACATCGTAACTAGTTTGTAAAAGCTGTTGGTTGTTTTTAAGTGCTTGTTGTACAAATTTGTTAAGCGTAGGGTTTTGTAGTTGTGTAAGCCATTGCTCTTGTACTTTTAATACCGAGCTTGATGCTTCTTGCTGCCATTGCTGTGGCATATTATTAGGCGCTTGCATGCGCTGCGACGAGTTAAAATCACTCGCACAGCCGCTAAGCAGCAT
Organism: Pseudoalteromonas sp. RB2-MNA-CIBAN-0110; assembly: GCF_040309305.1. Taxonomy (NCBI): domain Bacteria; kingdom Pseudomonadati; phylum Pseudomonadota; class Gammaproteobacteria; order Alteromonadales; family Pseudoalteromonadaceae; genus Pseudoalteromonas; species Pseudoalteromonas sp. RB2-MNA-CIBAN-0110. The sequence goes on from NZ_JBEOOQ010000017.1 coordinate 84,405, forward strand.
CACACTAATTGCCAATAGGGTTGGCTTGCATTGCCAAATCATAATTAAACCTAAATTACTGCTATTTATGAACGTAATTCAAGCACTTTGGCAACTTTTGCTCAACCTACTTTACATAACATTACATAGCTAGCGATGAACTAACATAATAGCCAGTTATACGGTAAAAATGAGCAAATGATCAGCAATTTTTAATAATAAAAAACTAACTTTTTGTAGTGTGTCTAAGAGATTATACCAATTCGCTTAATTAAGTGATCTATTTTGAGGTAAGAAAATCGTGTCGATAACAAGGCAAAAATTTCGTTATTTAGTTGCTCTATATCAGAAATTTTTAACGCAGTTAGCGTAAGGTTTAATCCCTAAAATTGATTAAGTATTATTGCGGATTGGTATTAGACATATAGAAACAGAAAAGCCCCGCTATAAGCGAGGCTTTTGAATAAATGGTGCCGACTAACCGAGTCGAACGGATAACTTATACAGACTACTGATTAC